>JABUUG010000077.1:6664-8098 GCA_021443285.1 Bacteroidaceae bacterium | reverse complement strand
GGCATGTTTAGGTGTGCTAAGAGGCATGTTTGGATTGAAGGGGTCTGTTTTATGAGCCTTTGCACCCGCTGGTTTGCCGAAATAGTATCATACAGTCCGGGATTATGAAAGTGCTGCCTTCTATGCCTGTAATCTTTGGGTGGGGGCTGTAATCGGAGCTGGTATCTTCGGCACAATAGTGCCGAACACGGTGGCTCTATTTTTAGTTGTCTTTGGCGGTAACGGTCTTGTTCTGAAGGGTGGACTTGTCCACTACAATCATGCGCATGGGCTGTATGGTGTAGCTGTTCTTTGCGCCGGTGTTCACCTTGTAGTTTACGGTCAGGCTGCCCTGCTTGGACGTAATGCCCTTTATGCCGATATCGGTGGACAGGTCGGTTTCGGGGAGTACGATGGCGAGCACCGCCTCCTTGCTGAAATCCACCTCTGTGGGGCGTTGGGACATGGTGGTGGCATAGCCGAAATGCCTCTCCAGGTCTGCCTTGTTGGTTATTACGAGTATGTCCTTGGGGCAGGGCTGGTTGTTCTTGAAGAAGTAGCCCGATGCCTCTCTGTAGTTTACGCTGCCTGTGCAGGCTGTCAGTGTTGCGGCGATGAATGCTGCCGCCAATGCTTTTGCTTTCATTTAAGGAACGATATTGTGTTTGGATGTTGGAAAGTTAATTCATTGGAAATCAGTCTTTCTGTTCTAACCAGAGTTTCCGGAAGAAATCGTATACGGCCTGGCGTTTGTTGGGGCCGAAGTCGTGGCGCTCGTTGGGCAGGTGTGTGTTGTGCACCTGCCCTTTTGCGTTATAGAAGGAGTATATGCGCTGTAGGAAGGGGTATTCCAGTTCGGGCGTGGTGCTTGTCCAGTCGCCGCCGTCGCTGACAACCATCATAGGTTTCGGGGCGAACATCGCCGCCAGCTCCATGTTGCATGTGCCGCCTCCTGACTGGTGGATGGCCTTGCCGCTCTCGCATGGACAGCCGCCATCGAACCATGACGACATGCTCACTGTCGGGCAGGCTGCGGTGTAGCGGGGGTCTATGTTTATCAGGACCACCACCTGACTGCCGCCTCCGCTGCCTCCGTTGCAGCCTATCCTCTCAGGGTCAACATCCTTCCGCTCCATCATGAAGTCGAGGATTTTCACTCCGTTCAGGCTCTGCATCACGTGCGCCTCCGCCGTCTCGTGCGCCGCTCTGCCCACTTCCTTCTCGCTCTCGCCCCATCCCCACAGGTCGTAGCTCACGCATATAAAGCCCATCCTTGCCAGTGTGGTGTAGCGCTCCATCAGGTCGGGGTTGAAGCGGGCGTCGGGGAAATGCCCGGCGGGGCACATTATCAGGGGCAGCTGCCCTTTCTTGTTTGCGGCAGCCTTGCGCACGCTTTTTGTGTTCGGCGTGAAGATGGTGCCGCAGACGGTGTGTCCCGGTGTCGTAGGCAGACGG
>JABUUG010000077.1:0-6154 GCA_021443285.1 Bacteroidaceae bacterium | reverse complement strand
CGGCACAATAGTGCCGAACACGGTGGCTGGCTGCGCATTGCTTGTTGGTGGCGGTCAGCTTTCGTTGATTTGTTTTAGCAGATTTACGGCTTCGTCCATGCTGTTGATGCCGTTGACTATGAACACGCGTCGGGGCTTGTCTTGCAGATGGCAGCGTCGGGGGTTGTTCACCATGTAGTTGAGCAGTTTGCCGAAGGCGTCCGACTGGTAGAAGGGGCTGTCCTCGTTGGCGACGAACTGCATGCGCATGTCCTTTCCCGTCTTTCCGTCCTTGCCTTTACGGTTGTCCGGTTCTTTCAGTATGATCTTCTCGCATCCGAACTGCTTGCCCAGTCTGCGCAGCGGCACTACGAGCAGCAGCGCCTCCGCCTCTCGCGGCAGTTCCCCGAAGCGGTCTTTCAGGCGTTTGCGGTAGTCGTCCAGCTCGCGGTCGGTCTTCAGTTTGTCGAGTTCGCGGTAGAGCAGCATCCTCTCTGCCGACCCAGGCACGAACATCTCGGGGAAGAACATCTCGAAGTCGCTTTCTATGGCGCAGTCGTCAACAAAGTACTCGCCTTTCAGCGTGCCTTTCGCCTTCAGCTCCTCGTTGAATATGTCGCTGAACTCCTCGTTTTTCAGTTCCGCCACAGCCTGGTTCAGAATTTTATGGTACGTCTCGTAGCCCAGGTCTTCCATGAAACCGCTCTGCTCTGCGCCGAGCAGGTTACCTGCGCCGCGTATGTCGAGGTCCTGCATTGATATGTTGAAGCCGCTGCCGAGGTCGGAGAACGTCTCAAGGGCTTCCAGGCGGCGGCGCGCATCGGGCGGCAGTGCGGCGAGTGGCGGGGCGAGCAGGTAGCAGTATGCCTTCTTGTTGCTTCTGCCCACACGCCCGCGCATCTGGTGCAGGTCGGACAGTCCGAAGTGGTGTGCGTTGTTAATGATTATCGTGTTGGCGTTGCCCACGTCTATGCCGTTCTCCAGAATGGTGGTGGAGATGAGCACGTCGTAGTCGTAGTTTATGAAGCCGAGGATTATCTTCTCCAGCTCGTCGGGCTTCATCTGCCCGTGCCCGGTCGCCACGCGGCAGTCGGGTATGTATTTCTCTATGAGCAGCCTGAGCTCGTCGAGGCTGCCTATGCGGTTGCTCACGAAGAACACCTGTCCGTTTCGCGACATCTCGTATTCTATGGCATCCACTATCACGTCCTTGTCGAAGGTGTGTATCTCCGTCGCCACAGGGTATCTGTTAGGTGGCGGCGTCTGTATGATGCTCATGTCTCGTGCGCCCATCAGCGAGAACTGCAGTGTGCGCGGTATGGGCGTTGCCGACATGGTGAGGGTGTCTATGTTCACTTTCATCTTCTTCAGACTTTCCTTTGTCGATACACCGAACTTCTGCTCCTCGTCGATGATCAGCAGTCCGAGGTCGTGGAACTTCACCTGCTTTGAGATTAGCTTGTGCGTGCCGATGATGATGTCTGTCTTCCCCTCTTCCAGCTCTTTGAGTATCTCCTTCGTCTGCTTTGCCGAGCGCGCCCTTGAGAGGTAATCCACCTTCACGGGCATGTCCTTCATGCGCTTTGAGAACGAGAGGTAGTGCTGATAGGCGAGCACTGTTGTCGGCACCATCACTGCCGTCTGCTTGCCGTCGGTGGCAGCCTTGAATGCTGCGCGCATTGCCACCTCCGTCTTTCCGAAGCCCACATCTCCGCATACGAGCCTGTCCATGGGCTTGTCGCTCTCCATGTCCGCCTTCACGTCCTGTGTGGCTTTCAGCTGGTCGGGGGTGTCCTCGTAGATGAACGATGCCTCGAGAGCGTGTTGCAGGTAGTTGTCCGGGCTGAAGGCGAAGCCCTTCTTGTGGCGGCGTGCGGCGTAGAGCCTTATAAGGTCGCGCGCTATGTCCTTTATGCGTTTCTTCGCCTTCTCCTTCAGGCGGTCCCATGCGCCTGTGCCGAGGGTGCTCAATCGTGGCGGCTGTTCGGCGTCGCCGCGCTTGTATTTCGATATCTTGTAGAGGCTGTGTATGCTTACGTCCACCTTGTCGTTGTTCTGGTAGATTATGCGTATCACCTCCCTGTAGCTGTCGCCCTGAGGTATGCGCACCAGTCCGGCGAATTTCCCGATGCCGAGGTCCACATGGATGACGTAGTCGCCCACCTCCATCTCCTGCAGCTCCTTCATCGTCAGCGCTGCCTTGCCCCGCCGGGCGGTGTCCGACTTCAGGCTGTATTTGTGGAAGCGGTCGAATATCTGGTGGTCGGTGAAGAGGCATAGCTTCGCCTCGTTGTCGATGTAACCCTCGTGGATGGTCTTGTCCACGCTGATGAAGCTGATGTCTTGCGGCGCGAAAATCTCCTTCAACCGCTCCTGCTGTTTCGGGCTGTCGGCGAGGATGTACAGCCTGTAGCCGTTTTCGAGGAAGCTTTTCAGGTCGGCGAAGAGCAGGTCGAAGTTCTTGTGGAACAGCGGCTGCGGGCGCAGGCGGCAGGTTATGGTGTGGGATGGTTTGTTTTTGCGGGCTGTCGGACTGCCGGACTGCCGGGAGGTCGGGATGCTTTCTGTTTCGGATATGCCTCTGCCTATCTCGAAGATGCGGAAGTTCTGCGCCTGCGCCTCGAAGAGGGTGGGGGGGAGCAGAGCCACCTTGGCAGACAACTCCTTCATCAGATCCGCCTGCTCCATCTCCGTTGCTGTCTCATACTTCTCCGCAATTGCCTTGTCGTCGAAACCTTCCTGGTATATGCGGGCTATGGTGTCGCGGGTGTAGGCTATGGAGCGTGTGGCGATGATGGCGTCGGCGGGCAGGAATTTCAGTATGCTGACACGTTCCGTCTCCTGTTCGTCCATTTCCGGCACAATCTCTATCTGCGTGATGCGGTCGCGCGACAGCTGGCTCTCCACCTCGAAGGTGCGCAGAGAGTCTATGTCGTCGCCGAAGAAGTCTATGCGGAAGGGGAACTCCGAGCTGTAGGAGAATATGTCCACGATGCTGCCGCGGATGGCGAACTGCCCCGGCTCATACACATAGTCCACCTCCATGAAGCCCAGCTTGCGCAGCGACTGCGACAGTTCGCTCACCTTCACCGTGTCGTCTGTGTGCAGCACTATCGTGTTCTCCGTCAGCTTCTCGTTCGACACCACCAGCTCCGATATGGCTTCGGCATAGCTCACTACGATGCACTGCGAGTCCTGCCCTGCATGGTTCTCCGGGTCTATGCTCGACAGCTTTGCCATCACCTCTGTACGCAGTATCTCGTTGGCGGCGTCCTTCTGCCCGTATCTCACCTTTCGTTTGTATGACGACGGGAAGAAGAGCACGCGCTTGTTGCCGAGCATCTGCGTGAGGTCGTGATAGAAATACCCCGCCTCGTCTGCATCGTCCATGATGAAGAGCGTGGTGGGGCACTGCTGGCGGCACGCCCATAGCAGGGCGAGCGCCGACGGCACGGCAATGCCATCCACGGCTACGCGGCGGGCATTGCTGTCTGTTATCAGCTTGTGCAGACGCCTTGCTGCCGGCGACTGCGCGTATAGTGTAAGGAGGTTGTTCATTATTGAGGTTTCACACCTTTTTACAGTATTTTTACCGCAGATTCAACCAAATTCTCGCAGATTGAAATCTGAATATATCTGCGAGAATTTGGTTGAATCTGCGGTTAGATAAATCATTAATTGTCAATTAATAATTAAGGTGGAAAAGTTTTGTTTCATTATTCCAGGCATAGCCTCTCAAGGTCGAAGGCGCTGCCGTTATACACGTTGAAATCGACGTAGCCCTTTATGCCGGGCAGTTTGCCCGTGTCGGTATGCTGCCAGAACTTCCACTCTCCCTGATAGTTCATCTCATCGACATAGTAGTGGGCTATCCACAGCGGATAGTTGTCGAATACGGGCGTGTTGAGGTTTTCTTGCTTGAACTTGTAGTAGGTGTATATTATTGGTTTGCAGTGGAAGGCGTCCTCCACCGTGTGAAGCCATGCCAGCAGGTTGCGCTGGAACTCCTCCAGAGGCATGTCCTTCGGTTTGTTCTCCACATCGAGCACGGGCGGCAGGTCGCCTTTCGTCAGGTGTACGTTGTCGAGGAAGAACAGCGCCTGGCTCTTTGCCGACGACCTGTTCGACCAGAAGTGGTAGGCTCCGCGCTTGAAGCCGTACTCCTTGGCGTTATCAAAGTTTTCCTTGAATTTTGGGTCGATGTGCGACGAACCCTCCGTAGCCTTTACCAGTATGAAGCGCAGGGGGCAGTTGTCTATCCTCGCAAACTGCAGCTTGCTCCAGTTGATGTCTTCCTGATAGTAGCTTATGTCTATGCCGTGTATCTCGTAGCCGCCCGGATATTTCGGGTCGCCGAAAAGGGCGCGCCAGCGGAAGCCCGTCGGACTTACGAAGAAGGCATAGAACACCCATACATACAGCGCGACGACAAGGGCGGCAATAAGGCCTCCCTTGACACCTCCCCATGAGTGTGGGAATCCGTTGGGCGTTTTCTTCTTATGTCTGGGCATAGTGGGGGATTACATCACTTGACTACATCATAGACCATGTCGTCAATGACCATCTGTGTCGGGCTAATCCATCCGACAAAATCTATGCTGGGGATTCCACCTACAACACAGCTCAGCTCATGGCATGGCTTGAAGGTGGCGTTTTCCTCCATACTCTTCGCATAGCAGTAGCCCTTATCGTCCACCTTCATTGCGCCGGCGAAATCCTTCGCGAACTCCCCGTTTTCGTCAAAGTTGTTCTTCATCAGCTCTGCGCCGTTATATACATAGATGTAGTATCTCTCTGTGTTCTCCTTATAGGAAAACGATATCTCGTAAACAGTCTTGCCATACATCGAGACCTTCCGGTCCTTCTGCCTGCCGTCCTCTAAATAGACAGCGTTCTTCTCCTTTATAACGACCGGCTTCACCATAACATTCTCTATATACTCCTTTATTCTCGGAACAAGTGTCACCGCAACCCCTACCCTCCATGAGCTTGGAGCGCTCTTGTAAAAAGTTACCTTATTGGCAGACTGGTTGAACACCGACCTTCTGGCAAACCTCTTCGGCGCACTGTCCTGGCTGGGCTCATAGTAGGTGATATAGTCTTTGCCGAGAATGAGATATTCCGAAATATCCGGCTTGCGGAAGTCATAAGTTGAGTTGTCCGCTGTCAGGCAGGCCTTCCCCGCCTTGATGCTCATGTCGTAGCGGGCCTTTGCGCCCTTGGAACGCGACACCTTGATGTTCTTTGTTATGACATAACCCTTCACGGATTCTGCACCGCGAAACTCATCCGTCGCCGCATTCTGCGCATAACCGCTGCCAGCTGTAGCAAGCAGTAATGCCAAAAGAGCCAGTGATAAAAACTTTTTCATGGGAGTTGGGGGAAAAAATCCCCTCCCCCAAACAGCATGGGGGAGGGTTTGTAGTTGCAAATGGGAGTCGCCTCCCTGATAGTGCTTATTTAGCCTGCTCAAGCTGGAGAGTCTTTGTAGGCTGGTCGCATACCTCTGCCGGGCCCCAGTACTGGATTGGTCCGGGATAGATGAAGCAGGTCTTCTTTGCCCATACGTCGCGGTGGCTTGCGAAGTACTTGAACGGTGCGCCGTCGAGCTCTACAAGGGCCTTGCGGATAACAGGCTTGTTCTTGCCGTTGCGGCGCTCTATGTTCATCATCATTGTGATTGGCACACCGCCGGCAATCCATTCAGCGGCAGGAGCGGTGGTGTTCTTGATGATTGACATGTAGCCGGTCTTGCCGTTGGCGATGAGGCGCGATGCGTTGTAGCCGAGAGAGTAGCAGTAGTCGGCATCGTAGTTTGAAGGAGCTGCGCAGCGGCCCTCATAGCCGAAGAAGTGGTGGAGTGTGGCAAACTTGCCTGCATACTTGCCTTCCTTCTTCCATGCGGCGAGCTTCTCGCCTACCATGCGCGAGAGCAGTGTCTCGGTCTCGATGAGCGACACCTGTACGTTGCCGTGTGGGTCGCGGTCGAGGCAGAGCTGGCGTGCAACGTCCTGTGGGAGCGACTCAAGCACTGCGAGGTTGTCCTTTGCGATGGCACCCTTCACGAATGCTATCTGCTCGTCGGCATTCGCAAACTCGCGTGGCTCGCCAGTGGCCGGGTCGGTGAGCACCTCGTTGAGCTCGGCGATGAGCTTCTTGATGGCTGGGATGAACT
>JABUUG010000076.1:18609-21331 GCA_021443285.1 Bacteroidaceae bacterium | reverse complement strand
CCCCCATATAGCCTATCAGTATTATTCGTTGCATTGCCAAAGGGAAAATGTTTTAGGGGCAGCATCCCAATATCCTTCTTTAGAAAACATGGCGGTATCTTATTTCTTAATCTTCAGCATTCTTACGGTCTTGCCTTCTTTGAAATATCCTCTGTATCCACGTGCAAAATTACAAGGATTATGCTTACTTCAAAATAAAATGGTGCTAAAGAATGTCGGAAAGATGATTTTGGGGGCTGCTTTCGGATTTGTGAAGAGGTAGATGGAGGTATATAATAAAATAATTGACAGTGGCATAGACTGCTATGCCACTGTCAAAAAGAGTTGTTCCTTATTTCTCCACAATCTCCTTGCATTCGCTGTATGTCAGCTTCTCTGCGTTCTGCTGCTGTGCCTTGCTGAGCCGGAAATTCTTGCCGTTGTATGCCAGGTATATGCCGTAGCGTCCTGTGCGTATTTCCATCTTGCTGTCTTCATCAAAGGTCTTGACCACTTTTTTCGACTCGGTGTTCTGCTTCTCATTGATGATTTCAATCGCCTGTTCGAGTGTTACGGTCATCGGGTCGATGCCTTTGGGGATGGCGGTGTACTTCTTCTTGTGCAGCACGAACGGCCCGTAGCGTCCTGAGCCCACAGTGACATTCTCGCCCTCATACACGCCGAGGTCTTTGGGCAGGCGGAACAGTTCTATTGCATCCTCGAGCGTTATGTCCTGCATCGTCTTGCCGGCGGGCAGCTGCGCAAATGCGGGCTTCTCCTTTTCTCCCGGACTGCCGAGCTGCACCACCGGCCCGTAGCGGCCTATCTTCACGAATATCGGCTTGCCGCTCTTCGGGTCTGTGCCCAGTTCTCTCTCTCCGACCTTGTGCTCACTGCGGCTGTCTATTGCCTTGCTCACTTCTTTTTCAAATCCTTTGTCGAACTTCTGTATTGATTTCAGCCAGTCCGATTTCCCTTCTGCGATGGAGTCGAAATTCTGCTCCACCTTAGCCGTGAAGTTATAGTCGAGGATATTGGGGAACTCCTTGATAAGAAAGTCGTTAACGATGAATCCTATGTCTGTGGGCATTAGTTTCCCCTTTTCCGAGCCTGCCTTCTCTTTCTTTGTCTTGCTCGTTATCTTGTCGCCCTTGAGTGTAGATATGTTGTATTCGCGTTCTATGCCTGGTTTGTCACCTTTCTGCACATATTCGCGCTGCTGCACGGTGGATATTGTCGGCGCGTAGGTTGAAGGGCGGCCGATGCCGAGCTCCTCCATCTTGTGTACCAGCGAGGCCTCCGTGTAGCGTATAGGGCCTTGCGAGAATCGCTGTGTGGCGGTTATTTCGCGGCGTGTCAGCAGGTCGCCCGCCTTCATTGTGGGCAGCAGGTCGCCCGCCTCCTCATGGCCGTTTGTGTCCTCGTCGTCCACGCTTTCCATGTAAACCTTCAGGAATCCGTCGAAGGTTATCACCTCGCCGCTTGCGACGAAGCAGGCGTCGGTGCCGCTCACAGAGATGGTGGCGGTGGTCTTCTCCAGTTCGGCGTCTGCCATCTGCGAGGCGATGGTGCGCTTGCGTATCAGCTCATAGAGGCGTTTCTCTGCGCCGGTGCCGTCTATCTCGGTCTTGTCTATATATGTGGGGCGTATAGCCTCGTGTGCCTCCTGCGCGCCCTTCGAGTTGGTCTGGTATTTCCTCACCTTGCTGTAACGCTCGCCGTACTGCTCCACAATCTCCTTCTTGCTGGAGTTTATGCACAGTGAAGAGAGGTTCACGCTGTCGGTACGCATATATGTTATGTATCCGTGTTCGTAGAGGTGCTGTGCCACAAGCATGGTCTGCGACACTGTGAAGCCCAGCTTGCGCGCTGCCTCCTGTTGCAGGGTGGATGTGGTGAACGGTGGCGCCGGTGTACGCTTCGTGGGCTTGTGCTGCACGTCGCTGACAGTGAACGCCGCGTTCTTGCACAGTGCAAGGAAATCCTCTGCCTCCTCCTGTGTGGCAAAACGCTTGTCGAGGTCTGCCTTCACCTCTATATCGCCCTCGCCGGCAAGGCAGAACACTGCCGACACTTTGTAGTAAGGCTCGCTCTTGAAGCTCGTTACCTCGCGCTCGCGCTCGACTATCAGTCTTACAGCCACGCTCTGCACGCGTCCTGCCGACAGTGCCGGCTTCACCTTGCGCCACAATACGGGCGATAGCTTGAAGCCCACCAGGCGGTCGAGCACCCTGCGGGCCTGTTGCGCATTCACAAGGTTCATGTTTATCACCCTCGGCGACTCTATAGCCTCGAGTATGGCGTTTTTCGTAATCTCGTGGAATACAATTCGTTTGGTCTTGTCCGCATCGAGCGAGAGCACCTCGCACAGATGCCATGAGATAGCCTCACCCTCGCGGTCTTCATCGGATGCGAGCCACACCTGGGTAGCCTTCTTCGCGTTCAGCCGCAGGTCTGCCACAACCTTCTTCTTGTCGTCGGGAATCTCATAGTCGGGCTCCAGTGTGTTCTCGTTCAGCGACAGCCCTCTCTTCTTCAGGTCGCGGATATGCCCGTAGCTCGACATAACCTTATAGTCGTTTCCAAGAAATTTCTCAATCGTCTTAGCCTTTGCCGGGCTCTCTACAATAACCAGATTCTTCATATATACATTGAAAGATGGGTTCTATAAATTTGAAGTTATAGGAAGTTAATGGAAGTTATTCGTTAAGTGAATGGAAGTGGAGTTAATGTGGAGTTAGAG
>JABUUG010000076.1:13951-16162 GCA_021443285.1 Bacteroidaceae bacterium | reverse complement strand
GTCCTTTAACTTCCCTTAACTTCCGCGCCGTAGGCGCATAACTTCCTTTAACTTCATAAATAAATCAGTGTTTTATAGTGTCAAACCCTTCGCCGTAAACACCGATTACCCTCGATTGCGATACGAAGGCGTTGGGGTCTATAGTCTTGATTATCTGGAATATCTCTGCGCTCTCGTTCTTTCGTGCAAGGATACACAGCACTCTGCGCTTCTGCCCCGTGTACCATCCGTGGGCGTCGAGTATTGTTACGCCGTGGTTCATCTTTGTGCCGATGGCGTTGGCTATCTCCTGATATTTGTCGGAGAAAATCAGGAACTGCACCGACGACCGCCGTTGGTTCATCAGCCAGTCGATGCTCGTGGTCTCGATGAACATGGCGCACAGGCCATAGACGAGTATGCTGACACGGTCGGGCAGGATGTTCTCGCCGAATACGGGCAGGAACAGTGTGGAGCTTACGATGAAGAAGTCTGCCAGCAGTATGCCCTGACCCATGGATATGTTCTTGAACTTGTTCACCACAGCCGCCACTATATCCGTGCCGCCCGTGCTGCCGCCGTGCAGGAAGATGAAGCCCAGAGACATGCCCGCCGTGAGACAGCCGAGTATCAGTCCCATAAACTGCCCGTTCTCGCCCAGAATCTTCATCAGCTCCCCTGTTGCCGGGTCGGTCAGTATGATGCCCGCGTAGTGGAGCAGCAGGGTGAGCATGAAGATGGCGTAGATGGTCTTCAGCAGGAAGCGCCAGCCCAATATCCACAGTGCAATGCCGAGAAGCGCGATGTTTATCACCGCGTAGGTCAGCTCTACGGATATGCCCATTGAGTAGTACACGATGGTAGCCATACCCGTCACGCCTCCCGTTACAATCTTGTATGGCAGCATGAAGGCGGTGTAGGCGAAGGCGTAGGCAGCCAGTCCCAGCGTTATCACGAAATAGTCAACAAACGCGTTCCACGCTGTTCGCGGGTCAATCTTCTTGATGTTGCCCCAGATGTAGGATAAGGGTTTCATGCTATAATGGGTTGTTGATTAATGACTAAAGGTGGGTTCTGAAAATTGGAGTTAAAGAAGTTAAGGGAGTTAAAGACAAATGACTTGTCTGAAGACAACTGCCTGAATACAAAGCATATAGGTAATGTCACTTTAACTCCCCTTTAACCCCTCTTTAAATTCCCTTTAACTCCCCTTTACTTCGAGTGCACCACATTTATCAGTCGCCTCGGCACGATGATTACCTTCATGACTTTCTTGCCCTCGATGTATTTCGCTGTGCGTGGGTCTGCCATCACTGCCTCCTCGATAGCCTTGTTGTCGGCGTCGGCGGGGAACTCTATGTCGAAGCGTGCCTTGCCGTTGAACGACACACCGAGCTTCATCGTGCTCTCCACGAGATGCTTCTCGTCGTATGCCGGCCACTGTGCGTCGCAGACGGTTGTCTCGTTGCCGAGCGCGTGCCACAGCTCTTCGGCGATATGCGGTGCGAATGGTGCGATGACGATGACGAGCGACTGGAGCAGCTCCTTGTTGTTGCATTTCTGCTGTGTGAGCTCGTTCACGCATATCATGAATGCGGAGATGGCGGTGTTGTAAGAGAACTGTGGTATGTCCTGCGACACCTTCTTTATGAGCTTGTGCACGCTCTTCAGGTTCTCTGCTGTCGGCTCGCCGTCGGTAGGCAGGAACTGCCCGTCGCGGCTGTAGAAGAGGGCCCAGAACTTCTTCAGGAAGCGGTGGCAGCCGTCTATGCCGTTGGTGTCCCATGGCTTCGACTGCTCCACAGGGCCGAGGAACATCTCGTACAGACGCAGGGTGTCGGCACCGTATTTCTCGACAATCATGTCGGGGTTCACCACATTGTACATAGACTTCGACATCTTCTCCACAGCCCATCCGCAGATGTACTTGCCGTCTTCGAGTATGAACTCCGCGTCGCTGTATTCCGGGCGCCATGCCTTGAACGCCTCGATGTCGAGTATGTCGTTGCTCACGATGTTCACGTCCACATGGATAGGCGTTACCTTGTAGTCCTTATGCAGCCCGAAAGACACGAACTTGCCCTTGTCTTCGCCTTCCTCCACGCGATACACGAAGTTGCTGCGGCCCTGTATCATGCCCTGGTTGACAAGCTTTTGGAAAGGCTCTTCCTTCTTTGAGATGCCGAGGTCGAAGAGGAACTTGTTCCAGAAGCGCGAGTAGATGAGGTGGCC
>JABUUG010000076.1:8747-12785 GCA_021443285.1 Bacteroidaceae bacterium | reverse complement strand
AGGCTATGCGGTAGTTCATCAGTGTGTCGCTCTTATGCTTCTCGTCCATCGCCTTCCATTCTGCGGCGGTGAAGGTGAGCTCTTCCGAGCAAGCCACATTAAGCCCCTCCGTTCCCTTTTCCTCGAAATGGGCTACGAGTTTCTCTATTGGCTGCGCCTTCTGGCAGCCGGTGCAGAAGAACGAGTTGAACATCTTCTGGAACGCCCACTGTGTCCAGTGGTAGTAGCCGGGAGCGCAGGTGCGCACCTCCCTGTCCCAGTCGAAGCAGAAGCCTATCTTGTCCAGCTGCTCGCGGTAGCGGTCTATGTTTGCGAAGGTGGTCTTCTCCGGGTGCTGTCCGGTCTGTATGGCATACTGCTCTGCCGGCAGACCGTAGGCGTCGTAGCCCATGGGGTTCAGCACGTTGTAGCCCTCCAGACGCTTGTGGCGTGCGAAGATGTCAGAGGCTATGTAGCCGAGCGGGTGGCCCACATGCAGTCCTGCACCCGAAGGGTAGGGGAACATGTTCAGCACATAGTATTTCTTTTTCGAGCTGTCCTCGCTCACCTTGTAGGTCTTCTGTTCAGCCCAGGCCTTCTGCCAGCGCTGTTCTATCTCCCTGAAATTGTAGTCCATAGTTTTTCTTGCGTTCAATAAATGTAATAATAAAATTTAGCGCGCAAAGTAACTGATTTCTACCGAAATACACAAATAAAAAACGATAATACGCACGCCGCCGTGCCAAAAGTTAAGGAAATCAGCGTCTTACACCCTTAATCTCACCATTTATGGGGATGTCCTCACTCCCTAAATACCGCCTTTCTGCCCCCGCCCCTTGCGCGTCAGCGCATGGCCTCCCCCGCGCCTATTCCTTAGTAACGTTACTATAAGACTTATTCTTTTTCTCCCTCGGCGCAGCCATAAGTCAGATAAGTATTATTTATTGATGTATAGAGTAGTTGTCAATAAATCAGATTTATCCGACTTATTCTTTTCCCCCGCGCAGCCATAAGTCAGATAAGTCTTATTTATTGATAATAATACGGAGCATGCTTTTATTGACGCCTGTCTTGTGCAGCTCCCCGCCCGCAGGGCACTATAAAACTCGTGTCCTCGTGCACTTGTGTTAATATAAAACTTCCCCTCGCGTTGAGACAAGACTCCCCCCTGTGTTTGAGACATAGGTCTCTTTTTTTGGCAGAAACTGCCTTCCGCTTATTATCCTGTTTTTCGCCACCCCCCCCCCTGTTTATTGTCCTATTTATCCTTTTGTAACATTTTGACCATTATTTGTTACAAATAAAATAATCCGCGGCGTGCCTGTGCGCATACCTTTGTGGACGTTTTTTGCGGCAGTGTACCGCCGCCGCCCACTCCGTTCCGCAACTATTTTTCAAACCTTATAAACAACTATCAAAAATTTATTCAAATGAAAAAATTTACTTATTTTCTTTTCTCCCTGCTGATGAGTGTCGTCGGTGTGGGAAGTGCGAGTTCCGCAAACCCAATCTCTTGGGGGACTGACGGCACATACACAATCCCAGCAAGCGGTTTTGTGGGTACTAGTGGCGTAGATAATGTTGACGGTCATGTTAGTTATGACGGCACCGAGGGTGGTGCTTTAACTTGGACTCCTGCCGGCGGTGTTGATATGTCGGATGTAAAGGAAGTGCAAATCCTTTTTGGAGATGAAGCGGAAAGAGAGAAAGCTAAAGCGTTGATTGCTAATCTTGATATTGCTAATGTTAATGGTTGGTATAGCTCTAAATTGAACGCAAGCATTTCTTTTATTGAGTATTGCTATAAAGCAAAGAATGTTTCGTATATCAAATGGAATTTTAATAAAGGTACAACTGGATCATACGACACATTCCAAGGTGTGAAGCTGATTAAAAGAGTGAAGAGTGTACCCGCAGATGAAACTGATATCTTCTCATTGGGTTGGGTTAATGAGACTGGTCCCTGTGCTATTGATTTTGAAAAAAAGACAGGTAATACAATTTTTGGAACCGATGCCGCATCATCAGGCGATAAGTTATCATACGTTAGTATAAGTAAAGCAAACTATGGCAGTATAAAAGTTTATGGTGAACCAAATGATGTGATTAGGCTTTTCATTAATAGAGCAGAAAACCCTTCTGATTTTCAGGTTACAAAGCAAATAGGTACAGATGGTGTCGCTGAGTTTAAGATTAGCGATATAGAGGCTCAGCTGCCTGCATCAGAATATCTTCACCTCAATGGTGTTAAGGCAAATTCTGGTGGTGAAGCTACAGTATATGCAATCTCTCTTACAGAAAAGCCGTTTGAGTTAAAGGCTGATGAAATTAATTTGACAACATTGCCATTCACCAATGGTACTTCAACATCTACTCCTGCTAACTTCCTCGGAACCCTGTTAAATGGCAATTCTCTGATATACGGTAATGATGGTACAGGAGACTACTATGCAGATGTAACAAACTTCCAGAAGGTTAGAGTTTATGCTGATGAGGGCGCAATAATACGCATGTTTGTAAACCGTGTTGGAAATGAGGCCCTGAGTGGAGCGAAGGAACAGTACATTACTGTTGGTGCAGAGGGCTATGCAGAGATGGATGTGAAGACTGTTATGAGTGCATTATCAGCAGAATATTGTCACATCAGTAGTTTCAAAGTAGCTGCAAGTTGGCAAAAAGCAGGTGCTAAAGAGCCTGCCAAGGTTATGGGTATCACAGTCTATGGCGAGAGGGAGAAGACCATCAATTCTAACTTGTATACTTCATTCAGCTGTCCGTTTGCGGTGTCTGTTCCGGGCGAGGTAACGGCGGTTTACAAGGCAAGACTGTCGGATGATAAGAAGAGTGTTGTGCTGACAGAGGTTGCCACCAACGGAATACCTGCCAATACGGGCGTTATCCTCTATGGTGCAGGAGGCGCAACTGTAAAGTTCATTTCCACATCTGAGACAATCACAGGCGACTTCACCGGCAATCAGCTGGTTGCAACAAGTGAAGCCGGCAAAGAGACAGCACCAGCTAACGCATACGGTTTGAAGGCTAACGACAATCAGTTTGCGCGTATCGAACCTGGCATAACAATCTCTAAGGACAAGGCCTACCTCGTTCCACCTGCTTCACTCAGCGCCAAGTCTCTCAACATGTCAATCGGCGGCGGTGAGACAACAGCCATCAGCGAGATGGAGACAGAGGAGACAGCAGAGGCAGTGGGAGCAGAGTCTTACAACCTCGCCGGCCAGCGCGTGTCAGCCGACTATAAGGGCATCGTCATCAAGGGCGGCAAGAAATACATGGTAAAATAACATAAAGGCAATATTTATTAATTATGAAGTTAAAGAAGTTATAGAAGTTAAAGACATTACCTATATGGTTTGTATTCAGGCATTTGCCTTCAGAAAAGTCATTTGTCTTTAACTCCTTTAACTTCTTTAACTCCCTTAACTACAATTTAAGAACCCACTTAAAACACAATACCACAGATTATGAAAAAGACATATATAAAGCCACTCACAAAGTGCTACGATATAAAGGTGGAGCAGAGCATCCTCGCAGGTTCATATAGCATGATCATCGATGACACCGATGCAGCTGTTCTGGATAAAGACGATGACATAGGTTAATGCCTGGTCGGACAGCTCCCGCATCGCGACAAAGCCCGACGGCGGTCGCGCGGCTGGAGCAACAGTGGAATGACAGGGTGTCGGGAGAGAGCATATCTCCCGGCACCCTGTCCCCTTTTTGCCCCTTCCACATTAATATATATATATACATCCTCCCCGCCCAGCGTCAGTAAAATCACAGGTCAATAAATCCGACTTATCTTCTCCCCCGCGCAGCCATAAGTCAAATAAGTCTTATTTATTGATAGTTTTTTTGTGGTCAATAAATCTGACTTATCTGACTTATCATGCCAGCCCGGTGGCATACTTACGGGTGGTAGATGGCATACTTATCCCGATACTTCATGCGGAATACTCCAGTACTTCATGCCCAAGTACTGGAGTAATCCTATAGAAGTACTGGAGTAATCCATGCCCGATTACTGCAGTAATCCTAATG
>JABUUG010000076.1:0-6212 GCA_021443285.1 Bacteroidaceae bacterium | reverse complement strand
CTCGGATCGACATCGCGCATCCTTGACCCGCTCGTTGTAGGCAAGGCCCACTATGAGTGTGCACAGCGCGTGAAGCAGATACTCCAGAAGTACAAGGAGCTGCAGGACATCATCGCCATCCTCGGTATGGACGAGCTTTCTGACGAAGATAAGCTGACCGTGAACCGCGCACGCCGCGTGCAGCGCTTCCTCTCACAGCCGTTCACCGTTGCAGAGCAGTTCACAGGCGTGAAGGGCGAGATGGTAAGCATCGAAGACACCATAAAGGGATTCAACATGATTCTCAACGGCGAGCTCGACGACCTGCCGGAACAGGCGTTCCTCAACGTAGGTACCATCGAGCAGGCTATCGAGAAGGGTAAGGCACTCATGGCTCAGGCACAAGGATAATCACAAGTATCATTATGCTAAAACTAAGGATAATATCCCCAGAGAAGATTCTCTACACAGGCGAGGCAACGAGAGTGAAGGTGCCGGGAGTGAGCGGAGAGTTCGAGATACTCAACAATCACGCACCTATCATCTCAGCCCTACAGCCGGGTGTCGTAATGTATGAATGTGACGGACAGCGCACGGACATCAACATTATGGGCGGATTTGTTGAAGTGCAGAAAAACAATGTTGACCTCTGCGTAGAGATTGAATAAGGCGGAAAATGAACACAACACTTGTCGTCCTGACGGTATTGATGCACCTGCTTCTCACCGGGTTTGCGTTCTTCGTCGTAAAGACAGTCATCAAATCAGACCCGCAGAAACTGACGAAAGTGCTGTTCGTGTTCATGGGGCTTCGCTTCCTCTTTCCCCTGGCGTTCTATGCAGCATGGCTTTTCGGGAAATATGACAGTGGCACAGATGCCGGCGAACTGAAGACATTCACGATCTTCTTCCTCATCTGCTACCTGCTCTTCCTTGCCATTGACACTATATACCTCTATTGTACCCTAAAGCAATTAGACAACAAAAAAAAGTAAGATAATGAAATATCTCAGATCCATAACACTTGTACTGGTTCTCGCCCTATTCTCCACAGCGGCATTCGCAGCCGCCAACGAGGAGAAGAAAGAGGGCAGTATAAGTTTGAAGGAGATATTGTTCGGACACGTTCAGGACTCATACCAATGGCATCTGTTTGACATTGACGGTCATCCTGTCGTGATAAACCTCCCGATGATTTTCTACAGTGAGCACAGCGGATTCCATGTGCTCTGCTCAGGTCAGTTCAGCCACCATGTAAGCCCGGAGTTGCTCAGGGAGGGACCCGACGGATTCTACATACAGGGAGCTGAAGACGAGAAAGGCAAAATCGTGGAGATGGTAAACGGAAGCCTCCAGCCGGTGTGCTTCGACATTTCAATCACGAAACAGGTGTGCATACTCTTCATCAACGCCATCATCCTGCTCCTCTGCGTACTGATACCGGCACGCTGGTGCAAGAACCACAAGGTTGACGATGACGCTCCGAAAGGCTTCACAGGACTCATGCACATGTTCATCATGTCGGTGTATAACGACCTCGTGAAATCCACTCTCGGCGAGAAGGCAGACAAGTATGCGCCATACCTGCTCACCTGCTTCTTCTTCATCTTCTTCTCAAACCTCATGGGTGTCGTGCCGTTCCCTCCAGGAGGCGGTAACATCACCGGCAACATCGCCATCACGGGTTTCCTCGCTATCTGTACGTTCCTGATAACCAACGTTACAGGCAACAAGCACTACTGGATGGAGATATTCTGGCCAGAGGTCCCCACATGGCTGAAATGCCCAGTACCACTGATGCCCGTCATTGAGCTTTTCGGAGTATTCATCAAGCCAATCGTGCTGATGGTGCGACTCTTCGCCAACATGCTGGCAGGACACGCCATAGCGATTTCCCTCGCCTGCATAATATTCATAATGTTCGGCTTGGGCGGAGCGATGGGCAATTTCCTCGGCAGTTTCATAACCCCGGTGAGCGTGCTGATGAGTATCTTCATGATGTTCCTCGAACTGCTTGTGTGCTACATCCAGGCAATGGTGTTCACACTGCTCAGCGCAATATACATCCAGATGTCTCACGCACATCACGAATAAACTTAAACAAGAAAATAAACATAAAAATAACCTATTAATAAATTACAATTATGATGATTTCAATGTTATTAGCAGCAGATGCACTGGCTAAGCTCGGTGCTACTATCGGTGGTGGTTTGGCAGTTATCGGTGCAGGTATTGGCATCGGTAAGATCGGTGGACAGGCAATGGACGCAATGGCTCGCCAGCCAGAGATGCAGCCAAAGCTCCAGTCGTCAATGATTGTTGCAGCCGCTCTCGTTGAGGGTGCCACATTCTTCACACTGATTATCTCTCTGCTCACACTCTTCGTATAACCCACTCTAATAATCCAACATGTCATTACTAACGCCTGATTTTGGTCTGTTCTTTTGGATGACTGTCGTCTTCCTCTGTGTGCTCGGCATACTGTGGAAGTATGGATTCCCTGTGATCATTAACATGATTAATGAGCGCAAGGCATTCATCGACGGCAGCCTGAAAAAGGCACATGAGGCAACCGAACGCCTCGCCAATATACAAAAAGAGGGCGAAGAACTTCTGCGAGAGGCGCGTGAGAAACAGGCCAAGATGCTGAAAGAGGCCAAGGAAACTCACGACACCATCGTGGCGAAAGCAGAAAGCGATGCACGCGAGCAGGCAAACAAAATGATTGCTGAGGCAAAGGCCCAGATAGAAGCAGAGAAATCCGCCGCTATCAAGGAGATACGTTCGCAGGTAGCACAGCTGTCTGTACAGATTGCAGAGAAGGTTGTTCGCCAGAACTTGAGTAGCGATGCCGCTCAGATGACGCTGATTGACAAACTGCTGGATGAGGTTGCTGAAAAATAAAACGACAATCAACACATGGATATAGGTGTAATATCTGTCAGATATGCAAGGGCGCTGCTGAAGAGTGCCACGCAGCAAAACGTACAGATTGATGTATATAGGGATATGCAGCAACTCGCTGACACCTACATCAAGCTGCCCAAGCTGCGCCGCACACTGGACAACCCGATGCTCAGCATAGAGCAGAAGGAAAGCCTGCTGCTGGCTGCTGCCGGAAAAACGCCCGCAGAGCTGACAAAGAAGTTTGTGGCGCTCATCCTCAAAGAGGGAAGGGAAGCTATGATGCAGTTTATGGCCAACTCCTATATCTCTCTATACAGAAAGCAGCAGAACCTCATCAGCGGCAGACTAATTACCGCCACACCAGTAGCTCCCGACACAGAGGCTAAACTGCGTGGAATGGTAGAGAAGAGGACAAGCGGGAAAGTGGAGTTCAAGACTGAAGTGTCGCCCGACATCATCGGCGGCTTCATCCTTGAGTACGACACCTACCGGATGGACGCAAGTGTGAAAAGTCAGTTGAGGAACATTCTCAACAAGCTTAGTTAGTAAAACCATATACGATATTATGTCAGACAAAATAAAACCAAGTGAAGTATCAGACGTTCTGCTTCAACAGCTGAACAGCGTTGAAAGCGGTCAGAATTTCGATGAAGTAGGTACTGTTCTTACCGTCAGCGACGGTGTGGCTCGTATCTACGGACTGCGGAATGCTGAAGCCAACGAACTTCTTGAGTTTGAGAATGGCACCATGGCCATTGTCATGAACCTTGAAGAGGACAATGTCGGATGCGTGCTCCTCGGCCCGACAAGCGGCATCAAAGAAGGACAGGTGGTGAAACGCACAAAGCGCATCGCCTCTATTCGCGTGAACGACAATATGCTCGGACGTGTTATAAACCCTATCGGTCAGGCCATAGACGGTCTCGGAGAGATAGACCTCTCTGACGCCTTTGAAATGCCACTCGACCGCAAGGCACCGGGCGTAATCTACCGCCAGCCGGTGAAAGAGCCGCTTCAGACAGGTTTGAAGGCTGTCGACTCAATGATTCCTATCGGACGCGGACAGCGCGAGCTCATCATCGGTGACCGCCAGACGGGTAAGACTGCCATTGCCATCGACACCATCATCAACCAGAGGAGCTTCTACGATGCAGGCGAGCCGGTATATTGCATCTATGTGGCAATCGGCCAGAAGGCATCAACCGTTGCAGCCCTCGTGCAGAACCTCAAGGAGCGCGGCGCACTGCCATATACCATAATCGTTGCCGCAACAGCAGCCGACCCGGCTGCCATGCAGTATTATGCACCGTTTGCAGGTGCCGCCATCGGCGAATACTTCCGCGACCGTGGCCATTCAGCCCTTGTTGTTTACGACGACCTGTCCAAGCAGGCTGTAGCCTACCGCGAGGTGTCGCTCATCCTCCGTCGTCCTTCAGGACGTGAGGCATATCCAGGCGATGTGTTCTACCTCCACTCACGTCTCCTTGAGCGTGCAGCGAAAATCAACGCACAGCAGGAAGTTGCAGAGAAGATGAACGACCTCCCAGCATGTCTGAAGGGTCATGTAAAGGGCGGCGGCTCGCTGACAGCCCTCCCAATCATCGAGACGCAGGCAGGCGACGTTTCCGCATATATCCCGACAAACGTAATCTCCATTACCGACGGACAGATATTCCTTGAGTCAGACCTCTTCAACCAAGGCTTCCGCCCAGCCATCAACGTAGGTATCTCGGTATCGCGTGTAGGTGGTTCGGCACAGATAAAGTCGATGAAGAAGGTGGCTGGTACGCTGAAAATCAACCAGGCACAGTATCGCGAGCTTGAGTCGTTCTCGAAATTCTCAAGCGATATGGACGCCGTAACAGCCATGACCCTCGACCGCGGACGCAAGAACAACCAGCTGCTTATCCAGCCACAGTACAGCCCAATGCCGGTAGGCGAACAGATTGCCATACTCTACTGCGGCGTACACGGACTGATGGCACCGGTGCCGGTTGACAAGGTTCGCGAATGTCAGGATGCCTTCCTTGAAACAATGCGTTCAGCCCATGCAGACACCATCGCCACTCTCGGTGCCGGCAAAATCAGCGAAGCTGAGGAGAACGTCATCAAGGAAGTCATGGCAAACGTTGCAGGACAATACTAACATCTGACTCATAATTGACAAGATGCCTTCACTAAAAGAAATAAAAAACCGAATAGGTTCTGTCAATAGCACGCGAAAGATAACGAGTGCCATGAAGATGGTGGCGTCGTCGAAGCTGCACCATGCCCAGCGCATGATTGAGAACATGTACCCCTACTCCATGCTTCTCAAGGGAATGCTCAAGACATTCCTGCAGTCAGACGATGAGTCCGTAAGCGACCTTACTCATGAGCGTCCCGTAAAGCGCATTGCCATCATAGCCTTCTCAAGCAATTCGAGCCTCTGCGGCGGCTATAACAACAATGTGATAAAGCTCACGATGCAGATAATACAGGAGTACGAGCACCTCGGGAAAGAGAACATCATCATCTACCCCATCGGCAGGAAGATTGCCGAAAAGGTGAAGAAGTTCGGCTACAAGTCTGCGGGCAATTTCGTGTCGCTGGCAGACAAGCCCAACGCACAGCAGTGTGCAAGCATTGCGATGGAGCTCGGCAAGATGTATCTTGACCATGAGATAGACCGTGTGGAGCTTGTGTACCACCACTTCAAGAGTGCTGGTTCGCAGGTGCTGACAAGAGAGACCCTGCTGCCTATCGACATCAAGAAGCAACTCGACAAGAACATCTACCGCGACCTGAAATCCACCATTGCGACAAAAGACTCGCAGGAGTATCTGAAGCAGAATGCCGGCGGCGAAGAGCCTGAACAGAAGATAGAGGCGCGAGAGCTTAACGACAACTATATCGTTGAGCCCGACCGCGAGACAATCCTCTCCACCCTCATCCCAAAGGTGGTGAACCTTCAGGTGTATGTGGCACTTCTCGACAGCAACGCCTCGGAGCATGCAGCCCGTATGGTGGCTATGCAGACAGCGACAGACAATGCCGACGAACTGCTGCGACTGCTCAACCTGCAATACAACAAGTCGCGCCAACAGGCTATCACAAGCGAACTGCTTGACATTGTCGGCGGATCCATCAACAACTAACAACAGCAAAGAACACACACACTGCTTTCTAAACAATCAACGAAAAGGCGGATTTCAGTTTATGGAGTCCGCTTTTTTAGATGTTATAAACTTTTACCTGTCATTTATGAAGTTAAAGGAGTTAAGGAGTTAAGGAGTTAAAGGAGTTAAAGGAGTTAAAGGAGTTAAAGGAGTTAAAGACATTACCTAT
>JABUUG010000075.1 GCA_021443285.1 Bacteroidaceae bacterium | reverse complement strand
TTCTTCCCGCTCTCGAAGCTGTCAAACCTTACCACCGAACATTCCTCAATAAACTCGTTCTCAACAGAGATGTTGAACTTCAGGTTTTGGTGGCTGTAGTTGCGCCTTGCAAGACTCTCGTCAAAGGATATGTTCCCGTCCTTTATCATCCTGCACAGGCGTAGATAGCACATATCCTTCAGTGTCATTGCTGTAAGTGCGTACATACCGTAAGGCTTCCTGTTGGATATGTACGGCACTGCATCGGGTATATAGTCATTGAAGTATCTTCCGCTTGTCGCGTCATAGATGATATGCGAGTCCGCGACTCCATGCTGATGGGCGAAAATCTTCACTGCATGAGCATTGTCGCGAGGTGTGCTTCTCATTATTATAAGCATATCGTATGCGTGCGTGCCGTTCCATGCGAAGGCAACAAGGTTGTCCGTTCCGTAGTCCGCCAAATCGACTGTTACCCATTTATCCCCATTCGTGCAAGGGTCATTCATGAATACATTACGCGCATTGACGGATGGTATCGGTATATGCTCGTCTTCGTCTGGGTCGGCATTATAGTTTGACCGAAGCAACTGTGCGGATAAACTGCCACCAGACATGGCAACAGAGCCTACATAGTTCGCGTTGTTTCCCACAAGAGCTTCGTTCTCCGACACAAGACCATCAAACAGGACAAAAGACTTTATGAAGTTCTTGTAAGTGAATTTCGGTCCCAATGCCCTTATGTTCTCATCTATCTGAATCTTACACTTGCTATATACCTCCTCTTTGCTGTCGCCCCAAACAACATCATGCACATTATTGCCAGCGACGAAGAAATATCGTATTCTTCCGTTTCTCTCTGGTATTATCTCGCCATTGACGCCTACATACCAGTCCACAAACTGGCGAGTCCAGTGTGAGCGTTTCGGGTTGAAGGTAGCATACAGCCTGCCAGTGAGCATCTTTGAACTACCTCTGTTTCGAGATGCGATATACTTGAACACATCCCACGGCATCTCTGTCAATTCGTCTATCCCTATCACGTCATACTGCCAACCTTTGCTTCTCTCTCGCATCTTGTCGAGATTGGTGTCATCAATATATGTGAGGTCGCAGAACGCGCCTGAAGGGAATGACACACGGGGAGAGTCTGATTGCTTTATGCTGCAATAATTCCCAAACAGTTTTTGGAAGGTGTCCACGAAGCCACCACCCTGCTTCTGGTTCTGTAAGGAACGACGGGATATTAACGCCCTGAAGTCTCCGTCAAGCATCAATGGTTCTGCGATAGCAAGAGCAAGGGCGGCAGAGTTATGCGTGACAGAGAAATCCTCAACCATATATAGCCCACTTGGATTATCTACGGAGATACATCTTCCTTCCATAAGTCCGAGATACTCTACATCTTCTATCGTCTTTTCAAGAAACAACTTCTTTCCACTTGTATATCCGTAAGATTTTACCCGCTCTAATTTCTTTGGAAGCGTAAATAACTTATCGTTAAATAATGTGCATATCCATACATTGTACGCCAACTTGCACTCAACGAATTTCCCGTGTTTGTCTCTATATCCACTCTCTTTTGTCGTTATGGATGCTCTTCCTCCGAGAGAGCGGATGATAAAAGCAACATCTTCCGCTAACTGCTTGCTTACTGTTGTATATGATATGTGTCCACTTTTATCAATATATCCGTCCGTATCAAGCAGACCTTGGATAATGCTTATCCTATCCTCTTTTGAGGACACCTTGTATCTTCTTGGAATGAACTTCGTGTCAGAATGGCAACCATCAAGTTTTAACAGTCTTATATCTTTGAGTATATCTCCGTAAAGATTATAGTCTATACAATCAGACCCTTCCTTTTTCCTGCATCTGGTCATATCGTACCCATAATCAGCAAACCTGTCCGCAATATGCTTGTCGGGTGACGATAACTTTATATATCTATTATTATTGCATTGTGTCAGGCACCCGTCCCCAAGTAATGCTCCAAGAACATAGGGTGGTATCGGCTTTCTCGTTGTCGGGGTTTCAGCAGAAGCGAAATGGACGGGTCTGCATAGCGGTATGCTTAATTTGGAATTGGCATAACGCCCATCCTTTTTGTTCCGCATCCATTCGTTTATCTTCTGCGCAGTCCATATCCTCCAATCGTCAAAATCTCCATTAGCACCCTTTCTTTTTGTGTGTCTGCCATTGACCCTGACCTTCCAAAGATGCCCTTCTGAACAGTCCATGTGTGTGCCATCAGAGAATGATATGCGGTAGAATGGGAATAATCCTATTGGATGCAGATACACTATCCGCTCTTGCCCACCAGTATCAGGGTTGGAAATTATGTCTCCAACCTTTAGGTCTATCACTTTGCGGTAGCCATAAGGAGTTACCACGCAAGAATCCAATAATCCTGCTTTCCCGTTTCCAACTCCGCCGGCACCGAAGATAATGTCGGCATTGCTGGAAACGAATGCTTCCTGAAAGCCTGCGTGCGGCTTTATTATCAAACTACCTGCCTGTTCCATGCCTGTTACCAATGCAAAACTAATGCTTTGTATAGCAAGAGGTTATAATTCCAAGTTCCTATTTCGGTCATACTGACAGATAATGTGTAAAAATAATTCATAACATAGTATTCGGTGGCTTTACCTTTGTCTGCGATTAATCACAAAACTATTGCTAACGGCATGAAATTTACAAAAGACGAGCTTTCAGAAGCCCTGAGAGCAAAACTCACAAACAAAGGCAAGAAAAACTTGTCTATGAGTACAAGAACCTTCAACGGCATGGTGGAAAAAATCTTCAAGCGGTTGGAGAAACGCGAGTCAGAGGACGAGCTGGATGACATCGTAACGGACTACATCGAGGACTTCGAGGAGGTCGAAGGCGATTTCAGGAAGCGAGACTCGGAACACGCAAAGAAAGTCAAGGAGTTAGAGGAGAAACCCTCCAAACCGAAAGAGGAGAAAGAAACCGAAAGCGAAGAGGATGTTCCTGCATGGGCGAAGAAACTCATTGAGGACAACAAGAAACTTCACGAGAAGGTTACAGGCTACGAAGAAGCCAGAGCGGTAAAGGAAAAGAGAAAGGAACTGTACCGCATCCTCGAAAAGAAAGGCGTAAGCAAGGAGTATCTCGACGACTACGACGATGCCATTCAAGTAACCAGTAACACCGACATTGACGAACTGGCAGAGAAGTGGGAGAAGAGGTACAACAGGCACAAGTCTTCCGACACTACGGGATATACTCCTGGCGCGTCAGGTGGCAGCGGTGGCGATGACAAAGACGATTTCGCTGATATTGTAGCGATTCGCAAGCGCACCATGCACATCGACGATAATCAGTAGAAACCATTAAATCAGAATCATTATGGCAGATTATTATCAGAGTAAGATTGCCAATAACGGCAGTTTTCTTGGGCGCACCCTCATACAGGCTAAAGGCTCTATCGGAGGCTCGCGCAATGTCTTCGTCCACATGAATGACGGAGATGCCAATCAGGTAAGACAAGTGCCGACAGGATGTATCATAAAGAATCCGTTCAAGGGCTTTGCGAAGGCATATTGCTTCGACCTCGTAGAGTACAACCTTGACGGTACAGGTTATATTCTGAAGACATTTGAGGTAAGGGACGCAGTAACATCTGGAACATCTATCAAGATTGTGCGCAATGGCTACCGCCATGTGCCATTCGTAGGTGATATTCTCATGATTGCGCCTTCAACCCTCACAGGCACAGGCACAGCAGTAACAGTAACAGCGGTAACGGCAGGAACAGACGCAACAGGCGACTACTGGCAGATAACCGTCTCTTCGGCTATCACACCAGCAGCAGGGGATATTCTCGTTGAGGCAGCAGAGGCAGGCTCTGGCAAACAGGCTCTCGTGAAGAATCCAAACGCCTTCTTCCCTTGCGATGCCGACTTCATCTTCGACCCCAATGCAGGTGCGGACGAGTTCGAGAAGGCAAAGTACTTCTTCACTCCATGTTACCTCTACAATGGTCCTATCGCATGGATAGACAAGATGTCTCCACTGCCTCCAGCAGTGAAGGCTCTAAACAAGAGTCTTGTGAACGGATGGTTCCACCTCTAAATCTTAAAGAATTATGGCAAAGTTTGATTTCAACTCATCAAGATTCGCAAAGTTCTTCGAGAATAAGACGAACCTGCGTTTCCTTCAGACATACCTTGACACCACAGGTATTCTCTACACCAACTATGGTTGGTATCTCACACAGGGAAGCATAGACCCACAGATGACTCCTGTAAGTGCTTCAGGCGAAGCAGCCTTCAATATCAAGAGCCGCTCTCTTGAGGCAGCACCTCTGATGAACCTCCGCGCACCTCTCGGCGCAGGTATGCAGATTGACCAGAAGGGTATCGAGATGTACACCGCATCTATCCCTTCATTCGCCGCACAGAACGGCTATCGTGAAACAGCCCTTGAACGCGAGGATAAGGAAAGACGCTTCCAGATGTTCGGCAATGACTCCGACATTGTTGCCGCATGGACGCAGACCGTACAGTCAATGACTGACTCGGCAGATGCCACAATGAACTTCATGACAGCGCGTCTGATGACTACAGGACAGATAGACTATACTGGCATCGCTCGCGGTATTCAGGCTCCGCTGCACAAGGCTCCTATCCCTACCGAGAACTTCACAAAGGCGTGGGGCGCGAAGGTATGGACAGACCCAGACGCTAAAATCCTCACAGAAATGGCGAATGTGGAGGACTACTACCGCAACGCATGGGGCTACGGCGGTCAGATGGTATGGCAGTTCACACGCAAGTTCTTCCGCGATGTATTCCTGAAGAACAACGAGGTAAAGGAGTTTGTTTACAACTACCGCTACCTGAACGACCTCGCCACCACAGTGAACAAGAACGCGACAAACGCAAACGCCCTCCGTCTCACAGAGGAGATGTGGAATCAGGCAAAGGACGACTTCATGGGTATCTCTCGCATAGAGATTGTAGTGGAGAAGGAACGCAACCTGACACAGACCACAGACACCTTTGTACAGGGATGGGATGACAAGTTCGCTGTTCTGCGCCCAGCAGGTGATGCCTGTATGTTCATGCACACAGAGAACCTTGACCAGCAGTTGTTCCAGAAGTACGGGTCAAATGTTATCGCGAAGATGTTCGCGCAGACAAACGGCGGTCTCGCGACCCTTGTGAACACCACTCGCAACGATGGTCAGTACAAGGCATGGGCTACAGACCTGTTCTTGGAGTCAGTGCCAGCACTGATAGACTTCCCACACCACGTCATCGTGGATATGTCGCAGGCAAAAGGCTAAAGGATAGATGGATATAACATTCAATCCAATAGAGTATCTGTCTGGACTGACAGGCTTCATTTTCGATAAGGCTACCCTGAAGAGGGTAGCCATCGAGAATGGGCTTGACACAGTGGAGGCGTATGCAGACATTACAGAGGAGCAGAAGGACAGAAGCACCATTGCTCTTCTGGAATGTGTGCTGAAGGGACCATGGACTACGCCTTCGCAGACAAACAAGCATGGAGACTTCTCCGTGCAGATAGGCTCGCAGACGGTAACAGCCGCTGTGAGGGAGGAGATAAAGAAACAGTTGGGTCGGCTATATAAGAAATACGATATGGAAGACCAACTTGCAGAGATAGAGGAAGGCAATCTCGCATGGTTGCCGTAAAGAAACAGCCGAATGTTCTACCAGCGCACACTACTGACGGAATATCCCTATAAGGGCGTGTTCTATACCACAGAGGTTACGGAGCAGCCTGACGGAAGCATCATAGACACAGACAGGGATATGGACGACATCGTCTTTGATGATGCCGATTTAGACCCTGATGCAGGCAGCGGACAGGCTGGAGAGGGCGAAGAAGAGATTGTTGAGAATATCGTTCTGGAGGTGGATTGCGACATACAGCAGTCGGCGAAGATGTTCTCCAATGGCGCGATTATCGGCGACTACGATGTGTTCTTTGCGGTGGCAGAGAATGACGAAGGAAAACTTTATGAACTGCCTATAAGGGGCGGCATGATGTTCCGCTCGGAAGGATTCCCTATACCTATCACTGGCATGATTGTCGGCATTGCGCCCACACAGATG
The DNA here is from genome assembly GCA_021443285.1 of Bacteroidaceae bacterium. Taxonomy (GTDB): domain Bacteria; phylum Bacteroidota; class Bacteroidia; order Bacteroidales; family Bacteroidaceae; genus Prevotella. Next base: position 237 of record JABUUG010000075.1, on the reverse strand, counting down.
GGTGTCAAGGTGGAGATAAAGATGAGTCAGGTATAATGGCGAAGGTAAAGATAGCATGGAATCTGTCCAAGATGCAGAAGCAGTTGATGCTTGAACTGTACTGGGTGGGTGTTGATTGCGTTGATGCCTGTGTCGCGAGATATGACCTGAAGATTATGAGCAGACCGGGCAAGCGCACGCACCAGTTGCGCAACTCCATTGCCTGCGGTGTCTATGAGAACACCTTCAAGGTGGAAA
>JABUUG010000074.1:12393-22079 GCA_021443285.1 Bacteroidaceae bacterium | reverse complement strand
CCAGTTACCACCCCCCATTAACGCCACTTCCATTCACTTAACGCATAACTTCCTTAACTCCTTTAACTCCTTTAACTCCAATTTTTAGGACCCACCTAAACAGCAAAATCCCTCATTGCTCACAGACAGGCAATGGGGGATGTATGTGATATGAGGGGGGTGTCAAGCCCCTGGAAAAAGCCAGGGCAGTCCTATCTGCGGGCTTTGAAGAAGTCTGTGATGAGGGTCAGGCATTCGTCGGCGAGGATGCCTTTCTCCACACTGCATTTGGGGTGCAGCACCTTCGGGGCAAGAAGGGTGAAGCCCCGGCGAGGGTCTGATGCGCCGTAAACGAGGCGGCTTATCTGCGCCCATCCTATAGCGCCGGCACACATGGGACAAGGCTCAAGTGTAACATACAGCGTGCAGTCCTGTAGATACTTGCCGCCAAGATAGTCGGCAGCGGATGTTATCGCCTGCATCTCGGCGTGGGCGGTAACATCGTGAAGGGTCTCTGTGAGGTTGTGCGCGCGGGAGATGACCTGCCCTTTGCACACCACCACTGCGCCGACTGGTATCTCGCCCTCCCCAGCTGCCTGCGTGGCTTCTTTCAGTGCCATGCGCATATATCGTTCGTCGTTGTTTTCCATGATGATGACAGATTCGTGTGCTGACAAATATAGCGATACGAGTAGGGAAGGTGGTGGTTTATATATAGTTAATGTGTGGGCAAAATGGCGTTTCGGGCACATTTTCCCTTTGTGTGGGTTATTTTTTGATAAAATAAAATAACTTTGCGCCCGAATATAATGCCCGTTGTGAGATACATAGAACTGCCCGAAACCGCATCGACCAACACGTTTGTCATGGAGAGACTGAGGGACTACAGCGCGGGCTGTCATGTGATATACACGCTGAGGCAGACAGCGGGTCGCGGTATGGACCGCAACAAATGGGAGTCGGAGGTCGGCAGGAACATCGCTTTCTCAATAGTGTTCCATCCCGTTGGCATTGCCCCTGTCAGTCAGTTCCTGATTTCAATGGCGGTGGGCGTGGCTGTGGTGGAGGCTTTGCAAAAGATGTTGCCCGAAGAGGCAGGGGCACTGCGTGTGAAATGGCCTAACGACATCTATTGGAACGACAAGAAGCTCGGCGGCATACTCATAGAAACCTCCATAAAGAGCAGCACGATAGGCACTTGCGTTGTGGGCATAGGCATTAATGTCAATCAGGAGGTGTTCCTCTCTGATGCGCCCAACCCCATATCGCTGAAGCAGATTGCGGGCAGGGAGTTCTGCCATACGGATGTGATGCAGGCTGTGGTGGGTGCATTCCTTGCGAAGATGGATGCGGTTGCAGAGGCGTCAGCGGCAGGAGAGAAACAGCTTGAGGAGACTGCGGCAAAAATACGCGATGACTATCATAAGTTGCTCTACCGCAACGACGGGAAACTGCACTGGTATGAGAAGGATGGCAGCAGGTTTGAGGCTGTAATAACCAAGGTGGAGGCGGACGGCAGACTGCATCTGTGCGATGCTGACGGGCAGGAACGCCGCTACTGGCTGAAGGAGGTCAGAATGATTATTCAGTAACTGCCGGAATAACGTTATACGGGAATGCCGGAATACAATTAATAATGCCAATTAAACAACAGAAAAATATGTACAAGAGAATTTTACTTAAGCTCTCAGGCGAGAGCCTGATGGGCAAACAGGGTCACGGCATAGACACGGAGCGCCTTAACGACTATGCACGACAGATAAAGGCTGTTCACGACATGGGTGTGCAGATAGGCATTGTTATCGGCGGCGGAAACATCTTCCGCGGACTGACCGGTGCTGGCGCCGGCTTTGACCGCGTGAAGGGCGACCAGATGGGCATGTGCGCGACGGTGATAAACTCGCTGGCACTGAGTTCAGCCCTCGACGCACAGGGCGTGAAGAACAAAGTGCTGACAGCAATACGCATGGAACCAATCGGAGAGTTCTACACAAAGTGGAAGGCTATCGAGGCAATGGAGGACGGCAAGGTGTGCATCTTCTCCGCTGGCACAGGTTCGCCATATTTCACAACAGACACTGGGTCGTCGCTGCGCGGTATTGAGATAGAGGCAGACGTGATGCTGAAGGGCACGAGAGTGGACGGCATATACACTGCCGACCCGGAGAAAGACCCGACAGCCACGAAGTTCAACGACATAACATATCAGGAGGTAATAGCCCGCAACCTGAAGGTAATGGACATCACAGCCACTGCCATGTGCATGCAGAACAACCTGCCAATCTATGTGTTCAACATGGACATAGTGGGCAATCTGGAGAAGGTGATGAAGGGAGAACCTATCGGAACACTGGTGCATAATTGATTTTTGGAAGTCAGAGGAAGTTAAAGGAAGTTATGTCTGCTGCGCAGATGGAAGCTAAAGGACATTACCTTCATGCGCATGAATCATTCGTCTTTAACTCCCTTAACTCCTTTAACTCCCTTAACTCCCTTAACTCCCCTTTATATTCCCCTTGGATACAAACAACATCATCGGACAACAGGACGTCCTGGACTGGCTGATAGGGCTTGAACAGGCCAACCGTCTGCCGCACGCCATGCTCCTTACGGGGCCGCAGGGAGTGGGGAAGATGGCTGTAGCCATTGAGTTCGCGAAGTATCTGCTGGGAAAGAATGACCCCTTCGGCAACGCAAGGCTGATGGTGAAGAAAGGCACGCACCCCGACCTGCACTACTCGTTCCCCGTAATACGCCCGAAGAACACGCCGAGCGAGAAGAAGATGGAGAGCGACGACTACAAGGCCGAGTGGATGGATATGATACAGCGGTCGCCATACTTCGGACTGAGTGACTGGATGGCAATGATGGGCGCCGAGAACCAGCAGGCGGAGATAGGAGTCGGCGAGAGCAACGCTCTGGTGAGGCGGTCGTCGTTGAAATCGAGTCAGGGCGGGTATATGGTGAACATAGTGTGGCAGACGGAGCGCATGAACGGCGAGTGTGCCAACAAGCTGCTGAAGCTTATCGAGGAACCGCCGGAGAAGACCGTCTTCATGCTGCTTGCGGAACAGCCGGAACAGATAATAGAGACTATCATCTCGCGCACACAGCCCATCACCGTGAAGCCCCTGCCGGCAGAAACCATCGCCAATGCGCTTATGGCAGAGCGTTCGCTCGATGAGGATATAGCCATGAAGGTGGCGAGGGCGGCAAAGGGCAGCTGGCTGCACGCGTTGCAGATAATAAGCGGAGAGAGCGAAAGGATGGAGTTCTTCGCGCAGTACTACCAGCTGATGAACACCGCCTACCACAAGAACGTGGCTGGCATGAAGGACTGGAGCCGCCTGATCTACGGATGGGGTCGCGAGAAGCAGAAGCGCTTCTTAGAGTATGCGGTGATGATAACGCGCGAGCTGTTCATGTACAACCTCCACGAGCCGGAACTATGCTATATGACACCGAAGGAGGAAGTATTCGCAAAAAAGTTCTCGCCATTCGTGAACGAGAAGAACATAATAATATTCAACAACCTATATAACACCGCCATACGCGACATATCGCGAAACGGAAACGCCAACATGGTGCTTTTTGACATGGCACTGAAAGTAATAGCATTGCTGCAAAGGAAATAAGTAAACAATGGAAAATCTGAAATATATGGTAGGCGACGGTTCCGAGCTGCTGCTCTCCCGATGTGGAGTGGGGCGGTCAGACCACCAGCTGAACACATTCGACTATCTTGCCGATATACCAGAGAACAACACGCTCACCGACCTCGTCGAGGTGCAGTTCAAGAATACGCGCAAGGGTTACTACCACAACATAAACAATCTGGAGCTGAAGAAGGGCGACATAGTGGCGGTGGAGTCTTCGCCCGGACACGACATCGGCGTTGTTACACTGACAGGCAAACTCGTGGAACTGCAGCTCGCCAAGGTCCACCTGAAGTCGCCCGACGACATAAAGCGCATCTACCGCATAGCCAACGAGGGCGACATAGACCGCTGGAACGAGGCGCGCAGTCGTGAGCACGGCACCATGATAGAGAGCCGCCAGATAGCCAAAGACCTGAAACTACAGATGAAAATCGGCGATGTGGAGTATCAGGGCGACGGCAACAAGGCGATATTCTACTACATAGCCGATGAGCGCGTGGATTTCCGCCAGTTGATAAAGGTGCTTGCCGACACGTTCCATGTGCGCATAGAGATGAAGCAGATTGGCGCACGTCAGGAGGCTGGACGCATCGGCGGTACGGGCCCCTGCGGCAGGGAGCTGTGCTGCGCCACATGGATGAAGAGCTTCTCGTCTGTAAGCACTGTGTCTGCACGCTTCCAGGACCTGTCCATGAATCCGCAGAAACTGGCGGGAATGTGCGCAAAACTGAAATGCTGCCTCAACTATGAGGTGGACAACTATATGGAGGCGGGCAGGAAGATGCCGCCGAGAGAGGTTGTGCTGCAGACACTCGACTCCGACTATTTCTTCTTCAAACAGGACATACTGGCGGGTCTTGTCACATACAGCACCGCCAAGAGGATGGCCGCCAACCTGCAGACCATCTCCGCAGAGAGGGCGCTTGAGATAATAGAGATGAACAAAAGGGGAGAAAAGCCTGAAGACCTGATGGAAGATGGGGGACAGAGGGAAACAAGGAGAGGTGATGACATATTCGCCGGAGACGTAACACGCTTTGACAAACCCAAAGACAGGAACAAGAAGCAGAAGCAGCGCAACAAGGCGAAAAAGCCGCACGACGAACAGCATCATGAGCATGAACATGATGAGCATCAGCATCATGAGCATGAACATCGCGAGAACAATCGCCGCGACCACCAGCATAAAGACCGCCAGCACCCTGAACCTGACAGCGGAGACACGCAGACAAGCGCCCCCACTCCGCATGAAACAAAATGAGAACCATAGCCTACATGGTGGCACTTGCCCTTATGCTGCCCCTGATCACTTCCTGCGAACCAAGGACTATTTACAGCAGGTACCTGCCTGTGAATGAGAGCGCATGGAAGCGTGCGGACACCGTAACATTCTGCACAGACACGGTGCGCCATGCAGGCAGACATTCGCTGAAATGCGGCGTCAGGTTGCGACGTAACTATCCCTACCAGAACCTTGCACTGATAATAGACAGGCAGGTGGTAAGGAAAAAACGCACCATATCGCGAGGAATGGAGAGGGTGTCGTTTCAGACCATCACCCCCAAGGGAGCACCCACAGGCGATGGAGGAGCGATAAAGCTTATAGAAACAGGGATGAGCGATATGACACTTGCTGTGGGAGACTCAGTGGTAATACGCGTTTTCCACATAATGGCAAGAGAAGACATTCCCGGCATAAGCGATGTGGGAATAACGATAGTGAATAACGAAGACTGAAGGGTCTGCTTTCGAATAGGGTGTTAGTCCCTTACTTTCTATACCTTCTATACTTTTTCTATACCATACTTTCTACATGAACAACCGTGAGAACCAACTGAAGGCAATCTGCCGTCTGCTTGACGTGCTTGACCGTCTGCGCGCAGAATGTCCATGGGACAGAAAGCAGACCTTCCAGTCGCTGCGCCCCAACACCATAGAGGAGACCTTTGAGCTTTGCGATGCCCTGATGAAGGACGACCGCAAGAATATCTGCAAGGAACTGGGTGATGTGCTCATGCACGTGATGTTCTACTCCAAGATAGCATCCGAGACCAATGACTTCGATATAGAGGATGTGGCAAACCAGCAGGCAGACAAGCTGATATTCCGCCATCCGCACATCTACGGAAATGTGAATGCCGACAGTGCAGAGGACGTGCTGAACAACTGGGAGAAGATAAAGCTGAAGGAGAAAGACGGCAACAAGACAGTCCTCTCAGGAGTGCCGGACAGTCTGCCCTCGCTGATAAAGGCGTATCGCATACAGGACAAGGCTCGCCATGTGGGCTTCGACTGGAAAGAACGTCGGGACGTTTGGGCAAAGGTGCACGAGGAGATAGACGAGCTGAAGGCTGAGTTCGACCGCATAGATGCGGCTGAGGATGCCGGCGATGAGAATGCAAAGAAACTTGCCAAGGATGCTGCGCAGAAGGAATTTGGCGATGTGCTGTTCTCCATGATAAATGCCGCACGCCTCTATTCTGTAAATCCCGACAATGCCCTTGAGCTGACAAACCAGAAATTCATCAGCCGTTTCAACTATGTGGAGCGGAAAGCAAAGGAAATGGGCGTCCCCGTTTCTGACCTCACCCTTGCGCAGATGGACGCATTCTGGGAGGAGGCGAAAAAAGTGAATAACGAATAGTGAATAGTGAATAGTTTGCTACCGCAGTTTTTGTGAGTAATGAATAACTTGCAGCGGAGGCATTTGTCTTTAACTCCTTTAACTCCCTTAACTCCTTTAACTCCCTTAACTCCTTTAACTCCCCAAAAATACAATCATCAACCAATAATCCATAATCATGAAAAAGCTGTTGTTCCTTCTTATTGCCTCCTTTGCACTGATGGGGTGCAACGAGACTAAAAAGACACCGAAGCCCACAAAGCTCGCCGACACCCTGATAGAGATTACCGACACCACCATCTACGGCAGGTGTGCAGAGGCGGCGCGGTTCACCGTACTGCTCGCAACGGTTGACGGCGACACCACCGAGTTCGTCATACCCAGCGACAGCGACGAGGATTCGCGTGTGGTGTTAGGAGGGCTTTACAACGACGACAAACTCGCCATAATAGCATACCGCAATGCCGATGGGGAGAACGAAGTGCGCCGCATCATAAACCTCACCACGCTTGCCGGAATCTGGGTGGACGGCGACAGGAAGATAAACCTCACTGAAGACAACGGATGGAAAATCCTCAATGGACAGGTGGTGGTCAACAGCGACACATTCTCCATATACGACATCACCCCCGACACACTGACACTTGAGGACAGCCGAGGCATCTACAACTTCAGAAGGCAGAAGTGATATGAAAGTGCATTTCCTCGGATGCGGTTCGGCACTGCCCACTATGCAGCACAACAATGCGGCGCAGGTGGTGGAGACCGAAGGGCATCTCTTCCTGATAGACTGCGGCGAAGGCACCCAGATATGGCTGCGCCGATCGAAGATCGCTTTCTCGCGACTTCAGGCAGTGTTCATCAGCCATCTGCACGGCGACCACCTGTTCGGGCTTATCGGCCTGATCTCCTCCTTCTGTCTGCTCGACAGGAAGACACCGCTGCATATCTATGCCCCCAGCGAACTGGAGGACTTCCTCTACATGCAGATAAAGATGTTCTGCCGAAACATGAGCTATGAGGTGGTGTTCCATGCCATAGACACAACGCAGCAGGCAGTTATCTTCGATAGCGATGCTGTCAGTGTCTCATCTCTGCCGCTCAACCACAAAGTGCCCTGCTCAGGGTTCATATTCACCGAGAAGCAGAGGTTGCCGCACATCAACCGGGTAATGGCGGACTTCTATCATGTGCCGCACTACAAGATGAACGATATAAAGCACGGTGAGGACTTCATAACATCCGATGGCGAGGCTGTGCCATACACGCGACTCACCACACCTGCCGCTCCTGCACGTTCCTACGCCTACTGCTCCGACACGAAGTATATGCCAGAACTCCACCGCAGTCTCGCGGGAGTGAATGTGCTTTACCATGAGGCGACATACGCTGGCGACATGGCAGACAAGGCAGAGAAATACTTCCACTCCACAGCGGGAGAGGCTGCACAGGTGGCAAAGGCTGCACAGGTGGAACGACTCTATTTAGGACATTATTCGCAGAGATACACCGACAAATCGGTACTGCTAAACGAGGCGAAGGCAATCTTCCCCAGTACCTTCCTCTCCGAAGAGCGAATGGTAATTACGGTTTAGCCCACTGCTTCCCAAATAAGGGAGAGTGGGGAAAGTAAAATTTATACCAGTAGCAAAGAAAAAACACATAAAACAAAGAGATATGAAAAAAATGTTATTAGTTGCAATGATGGCATTCGCAGCTGTCAATGCATGGTCTCAAGACCTCTTCTTCACCCCCAAGGCAGGTGTAAACCTTGCCAATGTTGCCGGTGATGATTATGGTAAGATGAAGGTGGGTTTTGTCGGAGGAATAGAGGGAATGTACATGTTCACCGAGTCGGTAGGACTGTCGCTCGGCGTGTACTATTCTCAGCAGGGCTGCAAGCCTGAGGGCAACGTTTCGATTGTTACATTTTTTGGAGAAGACCCACTCGTCAAGGCGGCAATAGACTATGTGAATATACCTATAATACTCCAGACTTATGTATATAAAGGTCTTGCGGTGAAGTTCGGCATACAGCCTTCCATAAAGGCTTCGGAAAAATGGGAGGGAAAGACGATTGGCGTGAAGGATAGTCTGGTGAAGGGCTTCGACCTCGGAATGCCTGTCGGAATCTCCTACGAGTTCTACAACATCGTCATCGATGCCCGCTACAACTGGGGCTTCCTCAACATCTTCAAGGACAGCGACCTGAAGGCAAAGAACTCCGTCTTCCAGTTCACTCTCGGATATAAGTTCGGGGTGTAGTCATTCATAAGAAAGTGGAGTTAAAGAGGAGTTAAAGGGAAGTTAGAGTGGAGTTAAAGTGACATTACTTTTTTGTGCAAAAGTCATTTGTCACTTTAACTCCACTCTAACTCCACATTAACTCCACTTCCATTCACTTAACGAATAACTTCCTTTAACTTCTTATGACTTCCAATTTATATAACTCCCAATATGGCTTCATACATCAACATAGGAAATGACGGTTTCAAGTCCGCAATCAAGAAAAACTATGTGGACAAGAGTGGGTTGATAGGAATGATCAACGACACTCTTTTTGGGGAGAACAGGTTCACATGTGTCAGCCGTTGTCGCCGCTTCGGCAAGTCTATGGCGGCAAAGATGTTGTGTGCGTATTATGACCGTTCGTGCGATTCGCGTGAGTTGTTCCGGGGATTAGAGGCTGAGACACTCCCTGACTTTGAGCAGCACCTGAACAAGTATCCTGTCATATACATTGATATGACTTCGTTCATGACAAGATACAAAAAAGAGAAGTCTCTTGTCAATATAATCCAAGAGTCGCTTATTGAAGACATCTCGGAATATTATCAGAATGTGCCTGTCAAGGAGAGCGACGACCTGATGGCATACCTACTGCGTGTATCGGTCTCAACGGGCGACAATTTTATCATCATCATAGATGAATGGGATGCGATATGCCGCGAGTTTGCTTCTGGTTCAGGTGTGATGGACGAGTATGTGGATTTCTTGCGCCGTATGTTTAAGGGTACAGAAGGTCAAAGGGTTTTTGCCGCCGCCTATCTGACGGGCATTCTGCCAATAAAGAAATACAAGACAGAGTCAGCCCTCAACAATTTCTGGGAGTATTCAATGATAAACCCGATGAACCTGCCGCAGTATTTTGGCTTTACCAAGACAGAAGTCAAGGCACTATGCGATGAGCATAACATGGATTTCAGCGAATTGGAGAAGTGGTACGATGGATACAGTATTGGTGCAGAGCCTTCGATGTTCAATCCAAGTTCCGTGATGAAGGCAATCGTTTCCAGGCGTTGCCGTAACTATTGGGCGACAACCGGTGCTTTTGATGCCGTAACGCGTTACATACAGTTGAACTACGAAGGCTTGCGCGACAGTATTGTCATGATGCTTGCTGGTGGTCGCTGCAAGGTGGAAAC
>JABUUG010000074.1:10117-12212 GCA_021443285.1 Bacteroidaceae bacterium | reverse complement strand
TTGCAAATTCAAGCCGGCTGCTTGATGACACTTTGGCCGGCGATGCCGAGGCTGTTGCCCAGGCCATCGACAAGGCTCACGACGAGAACACGAGCATCCTCTCCTACAACAACGAGAACTCTCTCGCCTGTGTCCTTACCATCGCCTACCTCTACGCCCACAACGACTACATCGTCCACCGTGAGCTTGCCACAGGCAAAGGCTTTGCCGACCTCGTGCTTATCCCTCGCAAGAATGTCGATAAGCCCGCCATCGTGCTTGAACTGAAATACAAGCAGGATGTGGATGCGGCGATAGACCAGATAAAGCGCAAGAAGTATGTCGGGAAGGTGGAGCAATACACCGGAGGGATTCTCCTTGTCGGCATAAACTACGACAAGAAGGAAAAGACGCACACCTGCGTGATTGAGGCGGTAAGGAAATGAGATGGTGGCTGATTAATCCAACGACTGGGCGATAAACCGGCAGCGGGGTGAACATTACGATGAATGTTCACCCCGCTGCTGTTGGGTTTGGAGGATTGGTATGTGATGTGTGCGTTATATATTATATGTAGCGACAACGGTGCTACTTCTGCCTGATGAACACGTTGATTGGTGAGCCGGTGAGGGTCCAGTGTTCGCGTATTTTGTTTTCGAGGAAGCGTTTGTATGGCTCCTTGACATACTGCGGCAGGTTGGCGTAGAACACGAATGAGGGGATTTGCGTGTCGGGCAGCTGGGCGCAGTATTTTATCTTTATGAACTTGCCCTTGATGGATGGCGGCGGCGTAGCCTCGATGATGGGCAGGAGGACTTCGTTGAGCTTCGTTGTGCCTATGCGCGCCTTGCGGTGGAGATATACCTCCTTGGCTGTCTCAAGCACCTTGAAGATGCGCTGCTTGGTGAGGGCTGAGGCGAAGATGATGGGGAAGTCCTTGAAGGGCGCCATGCGGTCGCGGATGGCGTTGGTGAAGGTGTCGATGACTATCTGCGACTTGTCTTCCACGAGGTCCCACTTGTTCACGACGACGACGAGGCTCTTGTTGTTCTTCTGTATGAGCTGGAAGATGTTCATGTCCTGCGCCTCAATGCCTCGTGTGGCGTCGAGCATGAGTATGCAGACATCGCTGTTCTCTATGGAGCGTATGGAGCGCATGACGCTGTAGAACTCCAGGTCTTCCGTCACCTTGTTCTTGCGGCGTATGCCGGCGGTGTCCACGAGGTAGAAGTCGAAGCCGAACTTGTCGTAGCGTGTGTATATGCTGTCGCGTGTGGTGCCGGCGATGTCGGTTACGATGTTGCGCTCTTCGCCGATGAATGCGTTGATGAGCGAGCTCTTGCCCGCATTCGGGCGGCCTACGACGGCGAAGCGTGGTATGCCTTCCTCTGCCCCCTCGTCGGCATTGTCGGGCAGGGCGTCGAGCACCATGTCGAGCAGGTCGCCTGTGCCGGAGCCTGTGGCGGCGGAGATGCAGACAGGGTCGCCCAGTCCGAGCTTGTAGAACTCGCCGGCAACGTATATGCCCTCGTTGTTATCCACTTTGTTCACGCATAGCACTACGGGGAGCTTGGTGCGGCGGAGTATCATCGCCACATCCTCGTCCCAGTCGGTTACGCCGTTGATGCCGTCGCAGACGAAGAGTATGAGGTTAGCCTCTTCTGTCGCAACGACCACCTGCTTGCGTATCTCCTCCTCGAAGATGTCGTCGGAATTGACCACCCATCCTCCGGTATCGACTACGGAGAACTCCTTGCCGTTCCACGTGCATTTGCCGTACTGGCGGTCGCGTGTGGTGCCGGCCTCGTCGCTGACGATGGCGCTGCGGGTCTTGGTCAGTCGGTTGAATAGTGTGGACTTGCCTACATTCGGGCGGCCCACTATGGCTACGAGATTTGACATAGTCTTATTTACGATTGTACGATTTACGATTTACTGTTGGAATTATTTGGAGATTTTTCCATTTGGCTATTCCTTCGCAGGAATTATTCAGGGTGGGTTCTATATGGTGGGAGTTAGAGGGAGTTAGGGAGGGATTGGGAGGGATTGGGAGTTAAAGGAGTTAAGGGAGTTAAAGGAGTTAAAGACATTACCTGCGTAGTTTGTGTTCAAATGT
>JABUUG010000074.1:4062-7317 GCA_021443285.1 Bacteroidaceae bacterium | reverse complement strand
TTGACTCCTTTGACTCCCATTGTTACAAACCTCCCTTACTCCTGGCTCATCAGGTATGCCTTTATAAAGCCGTCTATCTTGCCGTCCATTACGGCATCCACATCGGATGTCTGGAAGTTTGTGCGGTGGTCTTTCACGCGGCGGTCGTCGAAGACATAAGAGCGTATCTGCGATCCCCATTCTATCTTCTTCTTGCCGGCCTCCACCTTCGCCTGTTCCTCCATGCGGTGCTTCATCTCCTTGTCGTAGAGTATGGAACGGAGGTGTCGCATGGCGTTCTCGCGGTTCTTGGGCTGGTCGCGCGTTTCGGTGTTCTCTATGAGTATTTCCTCCTCCTCGCCCGTATATGGGTCTTTGAACTGGTAGCGCAGACGCACGCCCGACTCCACCTTGTTCACGTTCTGTCCGCCGGCTCCTGAGCTTCGGAAGGTGTCCCAGCTCACCTTTGCCGGGTCTATATATATATTTATTGTGTCATCCACGAGCGGCGTTACAAATACGGATGCGAAGCTGGTCATGCGCTTGCCCTGAGCGTTGAAGGGCGACACACGCACGAGTCGGTGCACTCCGCTCTCACTCTTCAGGTAGCCGTAGGGATAGCTGCCCCCCTTTATGTCCATCGTAACCGACTTGATGCCTGCCTCGTCGCCGTCCTGAAGGTTGGTTATGGATACGCTGTGGCCGTTAGCCTCTGCCCATCGCATATACATGCGCATGAGCATTGATGCCCAGTCCTGGCTCTCCGTACCGCCCGCGCCGGAGTTTATCTTCAGCACGCAGTCCATGGAGTCTTCCTCCATACGCAGCATATTCATCAGCTCCAGCGACTCTATGGCCTGTATCGCCTTCGAGTAAGCCTCATCAACCTCCTCCTCCGTAACCATCTCGTCTTTGTAGAAGTCGAAGGCGAGCTGCAGTTCGTCTGCGTAGAGCCTCACGTCCTTGTAGCCGACAATCCATTTCTCGATGCCTTTCACCTTCTTCATCTGCTCCTGTGCGCGCTCCGGGTCGTCCCAGAAGTCGGGTGCTTGGGTGCGCAGGGTCTCTTCTTCCAGTTCCACCTGCTTCTTGTCTATTTCGAGGTATTGCTTCAGCTCGTCGGCTCGGGTGAGTATGTCTTTTAGTTGGTCTTGGGTTGTCATATTTGTTAAAGGGGAGTTAATGTGGAGTTATTCTTTTAGGTGTAGTGAAGTGGAGTTAAAGAGGAGTTAATGTGGAGTTAAAGGGACATTACCGTTATACGCATGAGTCATTTGTCACTTTAACTCCTCTTTAACTACGCTTTAACTCCACTTTAACTCCATTTAAATGAATCTCTCCATTAATAGATACTACCTTACTCGTACATCCTGTCTATCTGCTCCTTGTAGTTCTTCAGCAGGGCGCGGCGCTTTATCTTCAGGGTGCTGGTCAGTTCGCCCTTCTCCATTGAGAACGGTTCGGGCAGAAGCACGAATTTCTTCACGCGCTCATAGCTTGCAAGTCCCTGTTGCAGAGTGTCGAGACGCTCGTATATCATGTCCGCTATCTTCTCGTTGCGGCAGAGGTCCTCGTTGGTCATGTATGGGATGTAGTTGTCGTCGGCATATTTGCGCAGCATTTCAAACGCCGGCACTATGAGCGCGGAGACGAATTTCCTGTCGTCGGCGATTATAGAGATTTGCTCTATGTACTTGTCAACGAGCAGTTTGGACTCTATCATCTGCGGCGCGATATACTTGCCGTTGCTGGTCTTGAACAGTTCCTTCAGGCGTTCCTTCAGGTACAGCTCACCGTCCTTCATATATCCGCTGTCGCCTGTGCGGAAGAAGCCGTCCTCTGTGAACGTCTCCGCATTGAGGGCCTCGCGCTTGTAGTAGCCTTTGGTGATGGTCGGGCCTTTCAGCAGCACCTCGTCGTTCTCGCCGAATTTCACCTGCAGTCCCGGCACCAGTCGGCCCACACTGCCTATCGTTATCGGGTCGCGGCGGCGCATACACGACACTGTGGCAAACGACTCGGTCAGTCCGTAGCCCACCATCATGAAGATGCCGAGCGAGTGTATGAACTCCGCCACTTGGTCGCTCACGAACGAGCCTGCCGTGGGGAAGTAGTTGGCGTTCTCCAGTCCTATCTGCTTCTTCACGAGCGAGAACAGCGTCTTCTCGTAGAACTTGTATTTGAGATGTAGCAGTACGGGCGGACGCTTGCCTTTCAGCACATAATCCACGTTGTGCTCCTTGCCCACTTTCAGTGCATCCCTCATCAGCTTCTGCTGCATCGGCGAGGAGTTCTCTATCTTGTTTATGACACCGATATACACTTTCTCCCAGAAGCGTGGCACTGCCGCCATACACGTCGGGTGCTGTTCGCGCATAGACTGCTGTATGAGTTTCGGGTTGGTGTTCACTATCACCTCGCATCCTTCTGTCAGGGAGAGGTACATCCATCCCCTTTCGAAGATGTGGGTTATGGGCAGGAACGACATTATGCGGTCTTTCTTCTCGTCAAACTCCAGCACGGCGTCGTTGGCTTTCATGGCGGCGGCAAACTGCCCGTGTGTCAGTATCACGCCCTTCGAGTCGCCTGTTGTGCCGCTCGTGTAGAGGATGTTGGAGAGGTCGTCGTAGCTTGCCAGCCTGATGAGTTCGTCCAGTTCCTCCTGCTTCGGGCTGTTCTTGCCGAGCTTCAGGAAGTCGTCGAGATACATTGCCAGCTGAGGGTTTATCTTCACGCGGCGGTCATAGACGATAATTTTCTGCAGGGTGTTGCACAGCGGCATCACTGCGAGCGTCTTGTCATACTGCTCCTGTTCGCCGACGAAGACGTAGCGTATCTGCGCGTCCTCTATCATGAAGCGTATCTGCTCTTCCGAGCTTGTGGCATAGAACGGCACTGTCACTGCCCTTATGCCCCATGCCGCCAGGTCGGTGAAGATGTACTCTACGGAGTTCTGCGAGAATATTCCGACATTCTCCTGCACCTCTATGCCGATGTTCAGCATGGAGTTGGAGAGTGTCTTTACGGTCTCCGCCACCTCCTTCCATGTAAGCTGTTCCCACACGCTGCTCCCCCATTTCTGGTAGGTGAAGCAAACCTTCTTACCGTACTTCTCCGCCTGCTCATATACAAGCGATGACAAATGACATACTGTCTGCATTATCTATAGGATTTTTGCTTGTTGATATGGAATTAAGGGAGTTAACCCACCATACACATAGTTTGCGCAAAATTAAGTATATCTGCCGTTCACTCAAAGGAAAATGCTGTTTTTGG
>JABUUG010000074.1:2897-4030 GCA_021443285.1 Bacteroidaceae bacterium | reverse complement strand
TAGCCTGAAAAGTGCTGTTGAATAAGAAAAAAATGTGAATTTTCGCAAGAAATTTCCGACATTTAGATGAAAAAGGAAGCTCTTTTCAAGCAATACACACAGGAGTCGATAGACCTCCTGAAGCAACTTGTCGCCACCCCTTCGCACAGCCGGGACGAGACTGCCGCCGCCGACATCTTCCAGCAGTTTTGCGAAGAAAAGGGGCTTTGCCCGCAACGCTACGGCAACAATATCGTGCTCTGTGCGCCAACCCCAGCCACCGCCTCCGAAGCGTCAGCCTCGGATAAACCCCTCCCCTCCCTGCCCACCCTCCTTCTCAATGCCCACATAGACACTGTGAAGCCTTCATCGGCATGGACAAAGGACCCCTATTCCCCCACCGTTGAGGGCGACTGCATTTACGGTCTCGGCGCCAACGATTGTGGCGGCGGACTGGTCGCTCTGCTTGCCGCCTACCGCATTCTCACTGATGGCGCTCATTCCTCGGCACAGTCCGGCTACACCCCCAAATACCGCCTCGTCTTTGTGGCGTCTGCCGAAGAGGAGGTGTCTGGTAGCAATGGTTTCGAGTATGTCCGCCAGTTTCTGCCCAAGATAGATGTGGCTATTGTGGGCGAGCCTACAGCCATGCATCCCGCCATTGCCGAAAAAGGGCTGATGGTCGTTGACATGACGAGCCGCGGAAAGCCCGGACACGCGGCACGCAACGAGGGGGTGAACGCCATATACGAGGCACTCGATGACATACAGTGGGTGCGCGACTACCGGTTTGGGAAGGTCAGCCCCCTGCTCGGGCCTGTGAAGATGTCGCTCACCGTAATCCATGCGGGCAGCCAGCATAATGTAGTCCCCGACAAGTGCGAGATGGTTATAGACGTCAGGACAAACGAGCTTTACACCAACGAGGAGGTGCTTGCCATCATGCAGCAGCACTGCCGCAGCGAGTTGAAGGCACGCAGCACGCGCCTGTCATCCTCATCGTTCGACGAACACCATCCGTTTGTGTGCCAGCTGAAGGCTATGGGCAAGGTGCCATACGGTTCGCCGACACTGTCCGACCAGGCCCTGATGCCGTGGCCCTCGCTGAAACTCGGTCCCGGCGACTCCGCCCGCTCCCACACCGCCGACGAATA
>JABUUG010000074.1:0-2653 GCA_021443285.1 Bacteroidaceae bacterium | reverse complement strand
AGTACTTTTATGCCCAAGTACTGCAGTACTTTATGCCAAGTACTGGAGTAATTCATGCCAAGTACTGGAGTAATCCATGCCAAGTACTGGAGTAATTCATGCCTGAAAGCCATAATTGCAAAGTCAGAAAAGCCTCAAAAGTCGGGGCTTAAAATGAGCAGAAGTCGGCTTAGGCATCAGAACTCCAGCACCACTCTGCCGTTGAAGGTGCGGCCGGTGAGGTAGTTGGGCACTGCGAACTGGCGGTTTGTTACGTCGGTTATCCAGTAGTAGCTGTTCACGTTGTTCGAGCCGATGACGTTCAGGCAGTCGAAGCTCAGCCAGATGTTGCGGAAGATGGACTTGTTCTCCAGCACGCGGTACGACAGTCCGAGGTCAACCCTCTTGTATGCCGGCGCGCGGTATGGCTCTTGTCCGAGGTCGCGGTGGGGCGCGCCGAAGGGCAGACCGTCGGCAAA
Source organism: Bacteroidaceae bacterium (assembly GCA_021443285.1). Lineage (GTDB taxonomy): Bacteria > Bacteroidota > Bacteroidia > Bacteroidales > Bacteroidaceae > Prevotella. The sequence continues at coordinate 2,195 of JABUUG010000074.1, read as the reverse complement.
CGACAGGCGCACAGCCATCTTCCACCGCGTGGTGCCGGGGAAATAGTCGGTGAAGAACACGTTTATCGCATAGCGCATGTCCGATGGCAGAGGCACGCTGTTGCCGTGTATGTTCATGCGCGTCTGCATCAGCGAGAGCGTTATCCATGAGTCTGTGCCTTCCACAAACTCGCCGTAGAGCTTCGCGTCGAGGCCGAAGGCGTGTCCGCTGACCTGCTCCTTCGAGTCATAGACAATCTTCATGTTGTTCACGCTGTAGGGTATGAGGTTGCCCAGCAGCTTGTAGTACATCTCGGTGGAGAGGCGGAAGCGGCGGTTGGCGAGCTTGAAGCGGTAGTCCATGCCCGCAATGAAGTGGATGGACCGCTGCGACTTCACCTTGTCGTTCAGTCGGGCTATGGTAACGCCGTTGGTGGTTATCGTGTCGCGCAGCTCCTTGTAGAACGGCGCCTGGTAGTAGAGGCCTGTGGCGAAGCGGAAGGTGAAGTTGTTGTTGAATGCGGGCGCCATAGACAGCGACACGCGGGGCGACACGATGCTCTCCTTGTTGAAGCTCCAGTAGGCGAAGCGCACACCGTAGTTCAGCGTGAAGAAGGCGTGCTCACCTTTAGAGGAGAAGCGGTAGGAGTCCTGCACGAACGCCTCTATGCGGTCGGCCTTCAGCTCGTTCTGCGCGTTGAGGCTGTATATCATGTCGAGGCGGTCGCCCGTATGCGGCACCACATATCCGGCGGAGTCGCGCATCTCGTATTCCTTCGAGTTCTCGCTGATGTTCTCGTTCTTGTATGTGAAGGCGGCGAGCCAGTTGTGCTTCTTCGTCTTGTGCTGGAAGGTCAGCTTCACGCTCTTCACGTTTGCCTTCAGGTAGTTTCGCGCGTGCTCTGAGTATGTGCCTACGGCGAGGTCGTCCTCCATGCCTGTTTCTGAGCCGGTCTCCTGAAGCCAGTATTGTCCCTGTATGTCATACGTCTCCTGCTCGTTGGTGAAGAATATCGAGCCTTGCAGCTGCAGCTTCGTGTTCTCCGTGAAGCTGTGCGTTACGGCTGCGCTGCCGAAGTATGTGCGGAAGATGTCCTTCTCCCATCCGTCGAAATACACCTTGAACGACTTGGAGTTCTCCGTGCCGCCGAATGTCGTCTCGCGGCTCTGCGGCGTGAAGTTGTACCTGTTGTCGGCAATGTCGCCGAGCAGTTCTATCTTCCACCGCTTGTTAGGCTCGAAGGTCAGGTATGTCTGGTAGTCGAGGAACCGCGGGTCGTACTCCGCCTTCTGGTCGCCGCCGCTCAGGAGCATGCGGTTAGTCTTGTAGCGGAAGCCGTTCTGCCAGGCGAAGGTCTTGGTGGCGAAGCCTATGTACACGCCGCCGCCGAGCAGGCTGGCGTCTATCTTCGCCTCGAATTTCTTGGGTTTCTTGTAGGTTATGTCGAGTGCCGACGACATCTTGTCGCCGTATTTCGCGTCGAAACCGCCTGTGGAGAACTCCACCCTGTCCACCATGTCGGCGTTGATTACGGAGAGTCCCTCCTGCTGTCCGCTGCGCACGAGGAAGGGTCGGTATATCTCCACGCCGTTGATATACACAGAGTTCTCGTCGAACGAGCCGCCGCGCACGTTGTACTGCGAGGACAGCTCGTTGCGGCTGCCCACGCCCGCCTGCATCTTCACCATCTCCTCCACGGCGTTCCCCGTTACCGACGGGCCGGCCTTGGCGTCCTTTATGTCGAGCTTTTCCGACTGTCCTGTCTGCCTTCGCTCCTGCATTACCGCCACTTCCGCCAGCTCTGTGCCTTCCTGCAGCTGTATGGTGAGGTTCATCTTCCCCTTGGGCCGCCTCAGCACCCTTGTCTTCGCCTTGAAGCCCACCATGGAGTAGGTTATCTTCACGCTGTCCGCCGACACTCCCGATATGGAGTATTCGCCTTTCAGGTTGGTCATCGTGACCTTCCCCTGCGCGGGAATCGCCACGGCGCACAGCTCCACGGGGCTGCCGTTGCTGTCGGTTACGCGGCCTTTCAGCGTGAACGACTGGGCGCAGGCGGGCAGGGCTGCCAGCACGGCGAACAATAATATGAGAAGGTGTTTCTTCATTGCTGATAAGGGTGTGGTTTCTGAAAACCCACCTTACTCTTAACGTATGGTATTGTGTTTTATTGCCTGAAGCGGCAAAAACTGTGCGGCTTCAGGGCTTTTTTGAT
>JABUUG010000073.1 GCA_021443285.1 Bacteroidaceae bacterium | reverse complement strand
ATTACCTTATGCACATAAGTCATCTGTCACTTTAACTCCTCTTTACCTTCACTTTAACTACACATTAACTCCACTTTCCTTTAACTTCATAATGAATAGATGTTGCCGTTATTTATTCTATCTCCTCTTTCCCATTATAAACGAACGTATAATACTGCGTATGATCGACGGAATACCGAGGAAAGAGATGGTTTTCATTATCGTTGAATTACGCTGTTTTGCAGCTTTCTCTGCCTCTCTCTTCGCTGCCGCCTCAGCCTTTGCACGCTCTTTTGCAGCCTTTTCAGCCTCTTTCGCCTGTTCCTTTGCAACCTTTTCAGCCTCCTTTACAGCTGCCTGTTCTGCCTTTTCCTTCTCTGCCACCTCCTTTTGGGCAGACAGGGTTTCATATACCGAGATTCGGTCTCTGGCAGTCTCATACTCTCCGTAGATGTCGCTGCGTTCTATGGCAGCCTTCCTCTGTTCGGGAGTAACAGCACCTATCTGGCTCAATGGGAACACAATCTTCGCCAGTTCCACAACCATCGGAGCTCCGCTATCGTCAAGGAACGACACGAGGGCCTCGCCTGTTCCGAGATTCTGGATGGCATCCTCCGTCTTGAATTCCGGATTAGGACGGAAGGTCTGCGCCGCCGCCTTCACCGCCTTCTGGTCTTTCGGAGTGAACGCGCGCAGGGCATGCTGCACACGGTTGCCCAGCTGACCGAGAATGCTGTCGGGTATGTCCGATGGATTCTGCGTAATGAAATATATGCCGACACCCTTTGAACGAATCAGTCTTACAACCCTCTCCACCGTCTCAACCACCGCCGCCGGCGCATCATCGAAAAGGGTGTGCGCCTCGTCAAAGAAGAACACGAACTTCGGCAGAGGCTGGTCGCCAACTTCCGGCAGAGAATTGTATATGCTGTTCAGCAGACAGAAGAGGAATGTGGAATAGAGTTTAGGCTTTGCGAACAGTTTGTCGGCAGCAAGCACGTTCATTATTCCCTTGCCGCCCTTCCTGCCCATGAGTTCCATTACGTCGAGCGCAGGTTCACCGAAAAACCTGTCGCCGCCCTGAGTCTCAATGGCAAGCACGGCACGCTGTATGGCACCCACCGACTGGCTCGTGATGTTGCCGTAGGTTGTAGTGAATTCCTTGGCGTTCTCTGCCACATAGCTGAGCAGCATCTTCAGGTCTTTGGTGTCTATGATGTCCCACTCCGGGCTGCCGCCCTTTTCTGCCTTCTTGTCGGCGGCAACCTTCAGCGCAATGTTCAGTACGCCCGACTGCGTCTCGTTCAGTTCAAGCATTCTTGCCAATAGCACTGCGTCCATGTCGCATATGCGCATTCGCAGCGGATGCCCCTGCTCCCCAAACACATCAAAGAACCTCACGGGACACGCCTCGAACTCAGGATTGGGTATTCCGAATTCATCCTTGCGTTTCTCTATGAACCCGCTCATCCTGCCCGCCTGCGATATGCCAGAGAGGTCTCCCTTCATATCCGCCATGAAGCAAGGTACACCCGCCTGCGAGAAAGTTTCTGCCATAACCTGCAGAGTTACGGTCTTACCAGTACCTGTGGCGCCAGCAATCAGTCCATGCCGGTTTGCCATCCTGCCGTTTATCACAATCCGCTTCCCAGAGCCGGAGTGAGCGATGTAAAGTTCTTCGTTCTGAAACATTATTTTATTTACTATTTGACTATTTACTATTTAGCTGTTTAGGAGGATTTGGCTATTTTACTATTGAATGCTATTTAGCTGTTTAGGACGGCCAGCCACTGTGTTCGGCGATATTTCGCCGAATGGCCATTTGTCAAGTCCCCCGCATTCGGAGCGTCAGCTCCGTAACAAGCCTGACTACCATTCCCTCAGATCCGCCTTCTTCTCTATTTCATCCTCGTTAGGCATACCTCTGAAGAAGTCTATGCCCGTTATCTCCTCAATCTCATCAATGCTCCGCACATAGTGGTCCATACTATGCTTCACGTCATTGTTTTCATAGATGAAGCCCAGTCCCGCAGACCGCTTCCCGTCCATCCTGACCACACACTTGTAGAAGGCGTCGGGCACAGCAATCTTCCGTTTCAGCCACCGACGCGCACCACTGCGCTCGCCACCTCCTTCGGAGCTTTTGCCCTGAACCTCCTGCGCCTGTCCCCCTTCTTCACTCTTTTTATAATATACAGGCCCGCAGACAATCATCACCTCCCCATATTTCCTTGCCCACGCCCGGCACTTCTGCTCAAGGTCGTTCCAGTCGCCGGCATTCAGCCCACGGTCCTGAGGGCATATATTCGACAGCAGGAAGCTCTCCCTCATCGCCTGTTCGTCCCAACGGTTGTCGCCCGCTGGACACATGTGTCCTCGGTCATATCTACTCTGCGAATAGTCATGGTATGTGGCACGTCTGCCGTTTATGCTCTCGTCCTCCTCAAACCTCATGCCCTTACGCTGCACATTGCCATCCGTATGCTCACGCGTCAGGCACCAGAACACCCAGTTGGCCGTACAATAATAAGCATTGTACGACAACGTATAAGCCTTGCGTTTCAAGATTTGTTCATACTTGCCGTTCCTGACAACTGGCAGAAACCGCTGCTCCTGTCCCTGCGACACACAAGAGAACAGGCCTGCACAAAACAAAAGAGCCAAAACCCCCAAGCGTTTCATCTTCAAACCGTAATAATCAATTACATTCGGGCGCAAAATTACATCTTTTTCACATTTCACCGCCACTCCCTACCACATTTTTTAGAAAGTCCCGAATAATCGGGGAAGAAAAACTACGGATTTTTAATGGCAAAACCAACTTTTTTCTTGTTTTTGCAATGACGTTACAACAAAATCATTAACTTTGCAGCTGTTTTACGAATAATACAGATGTTTATTGAGATTGATGAGAACAGCGGTTTCTGCTTCGGAGTAACCACAGCTATCACAAAGGCAGAGAAGCAGTTGGGACAAACGGGACGCCTCTACTGTCTCGGCGACATCGTACACAACGGCGAGGAGTGCGACAGGCTGCAGAAGTCCGGGCTCATTACCATCACCCACGAGGATTTGAGGGACTTCCGCGACACGACAGTCATGCTGCGGGCTCACGGCGAGCCACCTTCCACCTACGACCTCGCCGAACGGAACAACATAGAAATCATTGACGCCACATGCCCCGTAGTGTTGCAACTGCAGAAGAGAATCAAACAGCAGCACACCCAGAATCCTGACGCACAGACCGTGATTTTCGGGAAGCCGGGTCATGCCGAAGTGCTGGGACTCGTAGGGCAGACGGAAGGGACAGCCATCGTCATAGCCAACTTCGACGAAGCGAAGACACTGGACTTCACGAAAGACATACTGCTCTACTCGCAGACCACGAAATCCATTGATGAGTTCAACCGCATCATCTCATATATAAAAGAGCACATCTCCCCAGGATGCAAGTTCCAGAGCTTCGACACCATCTGCCGGCAGGTGGCAAACCGTATGCCCAACATACGCAAATTCTCGGAGAAGCACGATGTCATAATCTTCGTCTGCGGCCATAAGTCGAGCAACGGCAAGGTGCTGTTCAATGCCTGCAAACAAGTGAACAGCAACTCCTACCTTGTGGAGAACGCCTCCGAGATACAGAACGAATGGTTCACCAACGCCAAGTCAGTCGGAGTCTGCGGAGCCACAAGCACCCCCAAATGGCTTATGGAACAGTGTGCGGAAAGAATCACAACAATGAATAACGAATAACGAATTATGAACATATACACACAACAGCTCTTAGATGCAGTCTATGAGCACTCCATGAAGAAACATCTTACCACAAGAGCACAGAACCTTCTGTTGAAATATGTACCCGGCATACGCGAACTGGAAAAGTATTTCAACAAGATGCCTGAAGAGTTCGTCAAGATGTGTCCATACGGAAACCCCAAGACCCTGCTTGCATACATCTACGACTTCACGCAAATCATGAAGGGCGAGTACAGCCGCATCATAAATCTCAATGAGAAAGACACCGTCAGGGAATTTCTGCAGCTGACCTATCCGTACATCCAAGGGGAAGACCAAGACTTCGCCGTGCACTTCATCATAGAACACAACGAGAAGCCCCTCCTGTTTTTCCTCGCACGATACATTAAGCACTCCACCAACGAGCAGACCTGCATATTCGCAAGCAGATACGGTTTCAAAGACAACAAATGCCACTCGCTCGACGAGATAAGCCGGATGTTCGGAAAGACCGTGGAGCGATGCCGGCAGATAACCACCCGCTACACTCTTGACAATCCAAGTCTGCTCAACGAAATAAAGAAATGCTCAAGATACTCGTTCATCAGTTCAAAGTTCTTCCTGAACAACCGCAGCGCAGACATAGCCGCACTCATGAGATACGAGAACCTTTCACTGTGCTACGATTCCCTCGCCACCATCTTCAGCATGTTCTCCGACATACGGCTGATACGCTGCGCCAAAGACCAGTACATGGCAGCAAGACCCGACTTCCATGAGGCAATCAATGCGGCGGAGATATTCAAAGAACTCTCCCTATTGGCAACGTCACGCAGATACGAGGCCCAATACTTCCCGATAAGCAAACTCACGAAAGGCGTACCAAAAGAACTGAAGCAGGTTGCAGCCAACTATATCTCGTTCTACGCTCTGCACAACTACAACCTCAAGACCACAGAAGACCAGCAGATACTCCTGCCACAGACCCACATAAATCCCGGCTTCGAGATAGAAAAGGCACTGGAAAGGAAGGGTGCGCCGATTCATCTGCAGGAACTCTTCGACATGTTCAAGCAGAAATATCCCGACCACAAATACACAAGCATAGAGCAGATGCGCTCATGGGCGCTGCGGAGCGAAAGGGTAAAGGCGATAGGCAAAACATCAACCTACGGACTCGCCGAATGGAAAGGGTACTTCTACGGCACCATACGCGACCTGCTGATAGAAACCCTTGAGGCGAGCGACAAGCCCATGAAGCTGTGCGACATAGTGGCGAAAGTGTCTGTCTATTTCCCCGACACCAAGCCCAACAGCATTGCAACGACAATGCAGAGCGACGAGCGCAGCCGCTTCGTCCAGACAGGCAAAGGCTTCTACGGACTAAAAAGCAAGCCGTATTACAAAAAGGCAGCCAAAGCCCACAACGAGCCCCAACTGCCTTTCGAAGACTGACAAGCCTTTTTATATTTTTTTGCGGAATACCCGGAAATTCAGGGAAATCCGGGTAAAAACGGGAAATCCGGGAAAAATGGAATCCCACTACCCTACTTCACATTCCTGTATTCCTTCGGCGACATCCCCACCACACGGCTGAAGAACTTTCCGAAGCTGCTCTGGTCGGGGAAGTTCAGGCGTTCTGCTATCTCCTGTATCCTTACATTAGGCTGCTTCAACAGCGCCTTCGCCTCAAGTACCACGAAATCCTCTATCCATTTCAGGGCATTCTTCCCTGACTCTGCGTTCACGACTTTTGACAGATACTTCGGTGTAACACCCAGCTCCTCGGCATAATATGCCACAGAGCGTTGCTGGCGGTACTCGGCATTCACGAGTTCCAGGAACTTGAAGTACAGACTCTTCTGCTGCGTCTGCTCCGTTTCGAGCATTTCCTTTTCACTGCTTTCCAATACAGGGAACAGGCAGCAGAACATCAGGTATATGTACTCCTGCATCATCTTTATGCGAAGCGGGTTCTCCGTCCACTTCAGTGTCTCTATCGCCTCCCTCAGATTTGCTGCGTAGCGGTCAGCATAATTCCCCGTCAGTTCAAAACACGGACGGTGCTGCACATATTTCAGCAGCTTCAGCAATTCCAGCGTGTTGCTCACATCAAGGCGCAGGAAGTCAAGGTCCATCGCCATCGTCACGCAGTGGAAGTCCTCCGAGACAGAGAGAATCTCCACAATGCTTCCGGGAATAACAGCGCACAGGCAGTTGGAATGCAGCAGACACTCCTCAAACCCCACACGGGCGGAAAGCGCGCCCCTCGTGCAGTACATCACGAGCACCGAGTCCACCTGCACCGGCACTCCCTTCCAGAGGTCGGTAAGCTGGGTGATATGCGGCGTTATCGTGTTGTCGATAATCGTCAGTCCCTTCACGGACACTGCATCCGGCATCTTGCTCATATCGTCAAGAAAGAGCGAATATACAAAGTCTTTTTTCATATCAGCCAAAAGGCAAAATGTTCCATTTTCGGGGGCAAATATACCATAATTTGGTCAAAAAAGTAATAGACATAAGGCAAAAAAGCGCTATTTCTTCACACATATTGGCAAATATTCCCCCATAAGCAAAGTTAAGTGCCTACTTTTGCAGCGTATTTTTATTTCTTCATTTGTTACTTTGATTCAAGGTAGGTTCTATAAATGGGAGTGAAGTGTAGTTATTGTGGAGTTAATGTGGAGTTAAAGTGAC
>JABUUG010000072.1:23631-26345 GCA_021443285.1 Bacteroidaceae bacterium | reverse complement strand
ATGCAACCCTGCGCATCGTCTTCGCTATGGTCGATGACAAGGACATCCGGAGCGTCATCACCCTCCTGCCAAAAGCAGCAGTATATTATCTAACACAGCCATCCACACACCGCGCAATACCACTCCCTCAGCTACGTCTCTACGCCACACATGCACAACTCAACGCCACATACCACCCCACACCGCAGCAAGCCTTTGACAGCGCACTGCGTGACGCATCACCCAAAGACACCATCATCATTGCCGGCAGCAACTATCTCATCGCTGACATCCAGACATTTACACAAAATTAGCCACCGTGTTCGGCACTACCCAGCCGAAAAAATACACCCCGAAAATCATGAAAAAAATCCTCCTAGCATCAGCATTATTTCTCACACTACACTATTCGTCATATATCTCAGCAGCACGGCAGTCAGATATAAAAACATCTTCACTTCTCTCTACACTTTCCCTCAATGAGAAGCTCGCACAGCTCCAGTCAGCATCCATCTACATCATAGAGCAGTCATCTGATGAAGAAGGAAACATCAGCACCGACTCCCTACGGAAATACTACCCGCATGGCATCGGACTCATGAACATCGACTTCGCACTCAGCAAGACAAAAGAGAGATACTGCAGGCAGGTCAACTCACTCAAAAAATATAACCAGTCACTACCCCACCCCATACCAATACTCTTCATCGGAGAGGGACTGCACGGACTCATGGGAAATGAAGCCACCGTATTCCCCCAGGCTATTGCACTCGGATGTTCTTTCGACACCGCAATGGTAAAGAAAATATATGACATTACAGCACTCGAGGCACACTCACGAGGAATCAGGATGCTCTTCTCCCCAATTCTCGACCTCGCACGCGAACCACGGTTCGGCAGAATAGAGGAGATGTACTCCGAAGACCCATACCTCTGCGGAATCCTCGGCACACAGGCTGTACGCGCATTCCAGAAAACAACACCACAAGGCAACCTCTACATCGCTGCAACACTAAAACACTATATGGGACACGGACAAGTCGAAGGAGGACGAAATGTTGCAGCATATACCGGAAACTACAACGACCTCCTCAACAACCATGCGCTACCATTCGAAATGGCAATCAACGCAGGAGCCGCATGCGTCATGCCCGCATACAACGACGTATGCGACATACCAGTTACCGTCAACCATTTCCTACTTCAAGACGTACTCCGTAAAAAGCTGCATTTCAACGGACCAATCATAAGCGACCAAAACGCAGTCGATGTCGTACATACAGTAAACAGCATCGCACCAGACCTGCAAACAGCCGCAGAAATGGCAATCACAGCAGGCATCGATGTCGATATAATAGGAGCGACAGGAACATACCAGATGCTCAAGCAGTCCGTACTACAAGGACGACTACCAGTCCAAGTCATCGACAAATCAGTCCAAAACATACTCGACCTCAAGCAGCGGCTCGGGCTTTTCGACAACGACAACCCCGTAGATATCAGCTATATGCAGAAAGTCAACAACTGCCCCGAACACAAAGCTGCAGCACGCGAAATGGCACAGAAAACAATCGTCCTCCTCGAAAACGATGGCATTCTCCCCCTTACCGCGCAGTCCCAAAAACAGTTCACCATCGCAGTCATCGGGCAGAACGCCACCGAACTCCCCTACGGAGGATATACCGCCGAACCAAAATATCCCGGAGTAACAATACTCGACGGAATAAAAAACTACGCCAAAGACAAAAACATCAAAGTCCTCCACACACTCGGATGCCAGTACAGCAAGACACCAGGACAGTGGTGGGGTAACAGCAACAACCATCTACAAACAAAAGAAGTCAACGACTCACTGCTCAGACAAGCCATACAAGTCGCACAGCAGGCAGATGTAATAATCCTCTGTATCGGAGAAAACGAAAGCTTTTGCCGCGAGGCATGGGGAGAAGAATTCCATGTCGGAGACCGCGATGACCTCAATATGCTCCCACCACAAGACAACTTCATACAAGAGATCTCCAAAGTCGGCAAGCCCATCGTAACCATCATAACCGGTGGACGACCACTCATACTCAGCAACGCAAAACAATACTCAAACGCACTCATACAAGCCTTCTATATCGGACAAGAAGGGGGAAACGCACTCGCAGACCTACTCTTCGGAGAAAAAAACTTCCAAGCAAAACTCTCCGTATCAATGCCACGAAGCACGGGTGCACTGCCATGCTACTACAACCGCAAGCCAAACCGCTTCCGCTCATACATCTTCGAACCATCAGACCCTGACCAACACGCGCTCTATCCATTCGGATACGGAAAATCCTATTCCACATTCCAAATATCCGAGCCCATGCCAGACAAAAAGACATATACACCAGAACAAGACATCAACATCAACTGCACAGTAACAAACACATCCAACACCGACGGAACCGAGACAGTACAACTCTACATACACGACGAAGTCTCAAAAACAGTGCGGCCCGTCAAAGAACTCCGACGATTCCAGAAAGTCCGTCTCAAAGCAGGAGAACACAAAAACATCACATTCACACTCAACAAAAACGACCTTATGTATTACGACAACACGCTCAACAAAATCTTCGAGCCCGGCGATTTCCGCATAATGGTCGGAAACAGCAGCACAAACACAAAAGACTGCACAATAACAGTGAATAACGAATAATGTAATCGGCTTTGCCGCTTGCCAGAGCAAGAATAGTGAATAGTTTGCT
>JABUUG010000072.1:13428-22679 GCA_021443285.1 Bacteroidaceae bacterium | reverse complement strand
AGTACCACACACTCATGATCCAGTTACCAACCAAAAGCCATTCTATGAACAACTCCAGAACGGACCACTCTGCAACTACTGGACATTCAACAACAACGACAAAGAAACATTCTACTACAAACGAGTCATCATTGAGGCGCTCCGAGGAATAGACTATATCGCTACACTGCCCTGTTGGGACGAAAAAAATCTTGGAGTACTCGGAAGCAGTCAGGGAGGATGGCTAACAATAGTCTGCGCAGCACTCGACAAACGAGTCACCTGCTACGCACCAGTACATCCCGCGCTCTGCGACCTTACAGCCTCACTAAAAAACATACCATGCGGATGGCCACATTATTTCTATAACAACACACAAACACCCGATCCTAAAGTCCTCAACACACTCGCATATTACGACGGAATAAACTTCACACAACGCATCACACAGCCGGGATGGTACTCCTTCGGATACAATGACGACGTCGTTCCACCAACAACATGCTGGGCAACATACAACAACGTCAAAGCACCAAAAGAAATACACATATACCCCAAAACCAAACACTTCTGGAATCAAGAGCAATACGACCAATGGATACAGTGGCTTGACATGAAACTCAACATTACCCACTTGAAATAACCCCCAAGTTACCATCCCCTGCGGCTACCTCCCCACATCCGAAGCTTGCGCTTCGGATAAACCTTACACCCCTCTCCCTTACAGGAAGGGGTGTTTTTTTGGCACGCCGTTTGCTCTTTGATACGTGATTCAACAACTTAAAGAAAGGAAAGCACATGAAAACGACTAACCAAACAAACTACGGAAATCAAAACGGAACGAAGAAGTACGAGAACCTCAGCAAGTACAGCCGGAATCTCATCGAGGATGCAAGAAACGCAAAACTCGACCCAGTCATCGGGCGCGACGACGAAATCAGACGCATTCTGCAGATACTCTCCAGAAGAACAAAGAACAACCCTATACTCATCGGAGAGCCGGGAACAGGAAAAACCGCCATCGTCGAAGGGTTGGCACAGCGTATAGTAAGGGGAGATGTGCCAGAAAACCTCAAGGAAAAAACACTCTTCTCTCTTGATATGGGGGCACTCGTTGCAGGAGCGTCATACAAGGGAGAATTTGAAGAGCGACTGAAGAATGTCGTAAACGAAGTAATTTCAAGTAACGGAGAGATTATCCTCTTCATCGATGAAATACACACTCTCGTCGGTGCCGGAAAAAGCGAAGGAGCAATGGATGCCGCAAACATCCTCAAACCAGCACTCGCAAGAGGCGAACTGCGAGCAATCGGAGCAACCACGCTCGATGAATATCAGAAATATTTTGAAAAAGACAAGGCACTCGAAAGACGCTTCCAGTCAATCACTGTTGATGAACCAGATGAAGCTGCCGCAATAAGCATCCTACGAGGCATAAAGGAACGCTACGAGAGTCACCACAAAGTGCGCATACTCGACGATGCATGCATAGCCGCTGTAAAACTCTCAACACGTTATGTCTCAGACCGCTTCCTCCCCGACAAGGCAATCGACCTCATTGACGAGGCTTCTGCAAAACTCCGTATGGCACTCGATTCCGTTCCCGAAGAACTTGATGAACTTGAAAGACGCATCCTCCAACTGGAGATTGAGAGGGAAGCTATACGCCGCGAGAATGACAAGACAAAAGAAGACATGCTCTCCGCAGAAATAGACAACCTGAAGAAGAAAGACCAGACAATGCGCGCCGAGTGGGAAAAACAAAAAGAGATAACAAACAAGATTCAGCAGAACCGCGACCAAATCGAAAAAATGAAACTCGAGGCAGACAGTGCAGAGCGAGATGGAAACTATGCACGTGTGGCGGAAATCCGATACGGCATTCTCCAGAAACTCGAAGAGGACATTCAAAAAATGACCGCCAGCTACTCCAAAGAAACTTCCTCATCTGCCCAAAGGGATGTGGTAAACGCCGACGACATCGCCGACGTCGTATCCAGGTGGACAGGAATACCTGTGGCAAGGATGATGCAGAGTGAGAGGGAAAAACTTCTTCACATCGAAGAAGAACTCCACAATCGTGTCATAGGTCAAGAAGAAGCCATAGACGCTGTGGCAAATGCCATACGTCGCTCAAGAGCCGGACTACAGGATGCAAAACGCCCCATCGCATCCTTCCTCTTCCTAGGAAGTACCGGAGTCGGAAAAACCGAACTCGCTAAGGCACTTGCTGAATACCTGTTCAACGACGATTCGATGATGACTCGTATTGACATGAGCGAGTATCAGGAACGTCATACCGTCAGCAGACTCATCGGTGCGCCTCCTGGATATATCGGATACGACGAGGGAGGACAACTCACAGAGGCGGTACGCAGAAAACCATACTCTGTAGTCCTCTTCGATGAAATAGAAAAAGCACATCCAGACGTCTTTAACACACTCCTCCAAGTACTCGACGACGGACGACTGACAGACAACAAGGGCAGACTCGTCAACTTCAAGAACACAATCATAATAATGACATCCAATCTCGGAAGTCATCTCATAAACGAGTATTACGATGAAAACGTAACTCAGGGCTATGCAAGACGTAACATCCTGAAAGATAACATCCTTAATCTTCTGAAGCAAAACATAAGACCCGAATTCCTCAACCGCATCGACGAGACTATACTTTTTGAAAGGCTGAATAAAAAGGAGGTAAGACAGATCGTTGAACTGCAAATCTCACAACTCTACAGAACACTTAAGGAACAGGATATGGAAATCCGAGTCACGGATGACGCTATAGACTTCATCGCCGAAAAAGGCTATAACCCCGAATTCGGAGCACGTCCTGTTAAACGAGCATTACAACATCACCTGCTCAACGAACTCAGTAAAGAGATTCTTGCAGGAAAAATCTCACCACACAAGCCAATACTAATAAAAACAAAAGATAACAGACTGGTTTTTAACGAATAGTGTAAGCAAAGCGACTGAAAGAATAGTGAAGAGTGTAAGCGGCTTTGTCGCTTACACTCTTCACTATTCACCACTCAGGTATCTGCCTGTGTATGAAGCTTTACACCGCACCAGTCCCTCCGGCGTCCCTTGATAAACAACATTTCCTCCACTGTTTCCGCCTTCTGGACCGAGGTCAATGATGTGGTCTGCCATTTTTATTACATGTAGATTGTGCTCTACAACGACAATGGTATGCCCTCTGGACAGAAGTCGGTCGAATGCACCCAGAAGCATCTTTATATCATGCGTGTGAAGACCAGTTGTAGGTTCATCGAAAATGAACAGTGTCGGAGAGAACTTCTCCTTGCCGAGGTAATATGCAAGCTTCACCCGCTGGCTCTCACCACCAGAAAGCGTACTTGAAGACTGCCCCATCTTTATGTAGCCGAGTCCCACTTCCATCAGTGGCATGAGTAGTCTCACTATTTCTTTTTGGTCATGCTCACTGAAGAAATTCACAGCATCTGCTACAGTCATCTCAAGCACATCATTTATATTCTTCCCCTCAAAGCGCACATCAAGTATGTCGCGCTTGAACTTTTTGCCGTGGCACGACTCACATGTAAGTTCAAGGTCTGCCATAAACTGCATCTCTATAACCGTTACCCCCGATCCTTTACACTCCTCGCAACGTCCACCATCAGTATTGAAGGAGAAATATGCCGCCGTATATCCCATCTGCTTGGAAAGAGGCTGGTCAGCATAAAGTTGTCTTATGGCATCGTAAGCCTTAATATATGTGGCAGCATTCGACCTTGCAGACTTCCCAATTGGGTTCTGGTCAATAAGTTCAACTGCAGATATGCTCTTCAAATCTCCCTCAAGCGACTTGTACTCTCCCGGCAAATCAGCCACAAGGTCAAGCTTCCGACGCATTGCAGGATAGAGTATACCTTTCACAAGAGATGACTTCCCAGATCCAGACACTCCAGTTACCACAGTCAAAACATTCAGAGGAAAAACAGCGTTTATACCCTTGAGGTTGTGCATACGCGCACCCTTCAGCACTATCGACTTGTTCCATGACCGACGCGCAGACGGCACTTTTATAGTAAGTTCGCCAGTGAGATAGCGTAGCGTATATGATTCCCAACCTTCTTTCACATTAATCCGTTCATCCATTACTCCCGCCCCCTGCGCCTCAGCGCAATGTATTCTTCCCTCTTTACAGTCCCACACTTTCAATAACTCCTTCAATGCCCCCTGCCACACAATCTCCCCGCCAAGACTTCCTGCCCCCGGACCAATGTCTATAATCCGGTCAGCCGCACGCATTATATCCTCATCATGCTCCACAACAATTACCGTATTGCCAAGATTACGTAGCTGTTTCAACACCGATATAAGCTGCTCTGTGTCACGCGGATGCAGACCTATCGAAGGCTCATCAAGTATATACAGAGATCCCACAAGGGCACTCCCAAGCTGTGTGGTTAGATTTATACGTTGAGACTCTCCACCAGAAAGGGTGTTTGAAGCACGATTTAGTGTGAGGTAACCAAGACCCACATTGCACAAAAACCGTAGACGCGATGTTATCTCTGTTATAAGTCTTTTCGAAATCTCCTGCTCTTTCTGGGTAAGAACGAGAGCTATGCCATCAAACCATTTGAGCAATTCTGAAACAGGCATTTCCACAATGTCCGTAATTGCCCTCCCTGCCACCTTTATATATGTAGCTTCTTGTTTCAGCCTGTTGCCATGGCATTTGGGACAAATAGTTCTGCCACGGTAACGGCTCAACATTACGCGGTACTGAATCTTGTACTGGTTTCGCTGTACCATTTGGAAGAAGTTATCTATGCAAACCTTGTCCTCAGGGTTCTCCCAACCAGGATCTGAGGGAAGACCATGCCACAACCAGTCCTTATGCTTCCTAGACAGTTCAAAATATGGAGTGAAGATAGGGAAACCGTCCTTGGCAGCATAACGGATGAAATATTTCTGCCACTCACCCATCTTTTCTCCGTGCCAGCACTGCACACACCCCTCATAAACAGACAACGAGGAGTCTGGAATGACAAGCTTCTCGTCAATGCCGATAACTCTTCCGAAACCTTCGCAGCAATCACACGCCCCGACAGGAGAGTTGAATGAAAAAAGATTCTCAGAAGGGGGAGTAAAGGAAATACCGTCTGCCTCAAAACGTACAGAGAAGTCAAACGACATCATAGACGGCATAACAACAAGGCGGCATTCGCCATTGCCCTCATAGAATGCAGTTTCAGCAGATGAAAGCAAACGCAATTCAGAGTCTGCGTCTCCACCCAGTGACAGACGGTCTATAAGAAGATATACACCTTCTCTACCCTCTCCACCTCCTTTACATTCCCTGCCTTCTGTAAGGAAGTCCTCAATGCCCACTATTTCATCTCCCAAAATAATACGCTGGTAACCCTGTAGCAGTTCCCTCTCAAGCTGTTTCCGCAGTGTTCCACCCTCAGATATTTGCAACGGTGCCGCAATTAAAAAACGCGTACCTGACGCAAACTCTTTTGCCTTTGCAAGCACATCCTCCGTATTGTGTCTGCGCACCTCCTGACCCGAAACCGGAGAATATGTCTTCCCCACACGTGAGAAGAGCAGCTTCACATATTCATAAATCTCCGTCGTCGTACCTACAGTAGATCGTGCATTTCGGGATATTACCTTCTGCTCAATCGCAATTGCCGGAGGAAGGTTCTTAATGAAATCACATTCCGGCTTAGGCATACGTCCCAGAAATTGACGGATATAGGCAGAAAGGCTCTCCACATACCTGCGCTGCCCCTCTGCATAAAGCGTGTCGAAAGCCAGTGATGACTTTCCCGAACCGCTGACACCTGTTATTACAATGAGCTTGTTGTGCGGAATATCAAGCGAGATACTCTTCAGGTTATTCACCCTCGCATTCCTTATTTCAATATTCATCCTGATTAAATTTCATGGCATTTCATAACAAACGTTATAATTACTTCCAGATACTTTTTCGCCACAAAAGTATCTGTTTCAATATAACAAACACAATATTTTGGATTTATTTGACCAAAAAAGTCGCATTTATATTTGCAATTATCCCACAAACACATAACTTTGCAGCCGCAAATAAAGACTATGGTGCCCATAGTTCAGTTGGTTAGAGCGTCAGATTGTGGTTCTGAATGTCGTGGGTTCGAGTCCCACTGGGCACCCATATATAAGCCAAGTATCTTGTAGTCAAGATTTTGGCTTTTTTTAGTAAAATCGGATTGCCTCTTACTTCACTATTTGTTCCGTCTCTTCATTGTCAGCATTGGTCCTTTTGATACAATAAGTTCCTCACTGAGCATGCTTTTTATTTCATCCATCAGTTCATGTTTCCCACTTTCCGGAACAAACAGTTCGCTGATATGATGCAGTTTCCCGTCAGAGAGTTTTTTCAAAATGTGCCGCCTCATTCCATTCGTGTCTCTCAGACTAATATCTCCCTTTTTCCTGCAGACATCACATTGGAGGCAGGCGTTTGTATTATTTTCTCCGAAATATCGCAAAAGCTGCGCAGATCGGCATTCCATGTTGTTCGATATGTAGGAAATCACTGCATCCACACGCTCCGTAAACCTCTCCTTTAATGTTTTATGGCAACTATCAGGCAGGAAGAAATCCACATCCCTCACACGATCTATGGAAAAAGTGATTAGTGGTTTCTTGCTTTTGGGAATGTAGCGGATAACTCCTCTTCGCGAAAGTTCAAGTAATGATGCGTACACCTCATCTGCACTCAGAGCAGTCTGTTCTTCCAGCCGTTCTTCCATTATCGACACATAACTCGTGAACAATCCTGTATAGTTCCGCAGCAACGCCTGCATCATAGTGCCCAAAGACTCTGGGAGTTCCGGCATTTCATATAAATCGTCGCGGTTAACTATGAAGCGCACACGAGACAATGAGTCACGACCATTATTGTACATCAAGTATCCCGCATTGTTCAGTATAGACAAAGCAGACTCTACAACTACCGGAAACTCCCCATAGGCACGGCAAAACTTTTCAATGTCAAATATTGCGGAAAAACTCTCGCCGTAGCCCTCACCTATCTCATAGAAGCAGCAGACAAGCTCATATATTTTTTTTATGTACTCCTCTTCGGGGTACTTCGTCTCTATCTTCCGTCTCAGCACCGACTTATCCTTTGCACTGACCAAGAGTATCGCCTTTGCCGGCTGCCCGTCCCTGCCCGCTCTGCCCGCCTCCTGGAAATACGCCTCGATAGAGGTCGGCACGTCAATATGCACCACAACACGCACGTCAGCTTTGTCAATACCCATTCCAAAGGCATTTGTCGCCACCATCACACGAGCCCTGTCATCAGTCCATTTTTTCTGCCGCACATCACGGTGTATGTCTGTCAGTCCCGCATTGTAGGC
Source organism: Bacteroidaceae bacterium (assembly GCA_021443285.1). Classification (GTDB taxonomy): domain Bacteria; phylum Bacteroidota; class Bacteroidia; order Bacteroidales; family Bacteroidaceae; genus Prevotella. Next base: position 15,306 of record JABUUG010000072.1, on the reverse strand, counting down.
TTCAGCCGTTATCCCCGCCTGTCTGAGAATTTCTGCCACTTGTGTGGTCTTCTCACGAGATGACACATATACAATGGCAGAACCTGGCGTCTCATTCAGTATATTCATCAGGGCAATCAGTTTGTCTTCGGCCAGTTCTACTATGTAGGAGATGTTGTCGCGTCTAAAACTCATGCCCTTACAGTTCTTTTCGACAAACAGAAGTTTTTCCTGAATATCATCCGCAACGGCAGGTGGTGCTGTTGCGGTCAAGGCAAGGACAGGTGCTTTGGGATGTATCTTCCTCACTTTGGAAATGTTCAGATATGAAGGGCGGAAGTCATATCCCCACTGGCAGATGCAGTGCGCTTCATCTACCGTAAAGAAACTCACATTCATGTGGCTGAGCTTCGCAATGAACAGGTCGCTTTCAAGCCTTTCCGGCGAGACGTAGAGTATCTTCAATCCACCGTAAACAGCGTTTTCAAGTGTTTGCAGGACAGTTTGGTGCGACATACCGCTGTATATTGCAGCTGACCGGATATGCCTCCGCTTCAGGTTTTCCACCTGATCCTTCATCAAGGCAATCAGGGGGCTTATTACTACACATACCCCCTCCATCGCAAGTGCAGGCACTTGAAAACATATGCTCTTGCCACCTCCGGTGGGCATAAGGCCAAGCACATCCTTTCCCGCAAGCAAATCTTTGATAATCTCTTCCTGAATGCCTCGGAAGTTATCGTACCCCCAATATTTCTTTAGTATTCCGTGTGTCATTATGCGGCGCAAAATTAACAAATAATAAATATTCAACCCTAACTCATTAATCTTTAATCAATAATAACTATCAGTGTGCCACAGTGTACTGTTATATTTTGCGGAATATCCCCTAATCATGTCTTAAATTTGCACAAAAATATATACATTAAAATCCATAATGCGCACGCTCTTTCTATTATCTGCCCTTTTTTACTCATCAATCTTCACTGCCTCTGCCCAGGAACTATTGGCAAAAGTAATCATCAACCACAACCAGATACAAGGCACTGATGCAAGTGTGTTCGACAACCTGCAGCAGTCGCTTGAGCAGTTTATCAACGACAAGCAGTGGACGCAGTACCAGTTTCAGCGCAACGAGCGCATAAACTGCACATTCAACATCACCGTCACCGCCTACGACGCCACGAGCAACCTCTTCACCTGCAAGGCACTGATACAGGCCAACCGCCCGGTGTTTAATTCGGCATACAACAGCACCCTCTACAACAACACCGATGAGAAGTTCGACTTCCGCTTCGCACAGTTCGACCAGCTGCTGTTCAACGAGGAGAGTGTTGATAACCAGCTCACTGCGCTCATCGCCTACAACGCCTTCCTGATAATCGGCATCGACCTCGACAGCTTCTCACCGATGGGCGGCGAGGATGTGCTGCAGCGCTGCAGCTACCTGACGAACAATGCGCAGAGCCTCGACTTTCCCGGCTGGAAATCGTTTGAGGACAGCCGCAACCGCTTCGCCATCATCAACGACTACCTCGACCCCGCGCTGAAACCCTTCCGACAGCTGCAGTACGACTACTACCGCAAAGGGCTCGACGAGATGGCCAGCAGTGTCGAGCGCGGCAGGACAAACATCTCCACCGCCCTCGAAGAATGCCTGAAAAAAGCACACAGCGACAAGCCCATGAGCCTGCTGCCAATGATATGGACCGACTACAAGAAGGATGAGCTCGCCAACATATATCAGGGCAAAGGCACTGCCAAAGAGAAGGAAACCGTCTATGACATACTCTTCTCCATAAACGCCTCGCAGAACCTGACATGGGAGAAAATCAAACAATAGTTAAAGGAAAGTGGAGTTAAAGAGGAGTTAAAGGGAAGTTAAAGAGGAGTTAAAGT
>JABUUG010000072.1:4701-13423 GCA_021443285.1 Bacteroidaceae bacterium | reverse complement strand
TACCCTTTTGCGCAGAAGTCATTTGTCACTTTAACTCCACTCCCCCCAGTTACCACCCCACATTAACTCCACTTCCATTCACTTAACGCATATCTTCCCTTTAACTCCACTTTAACTCCACTTTAACTCCACTTTAACTCCTCTTTAACTCCTCTTTAACTCCTCTTTCCTTTAACTCCTCCTTATCTTCCCTTCCCTTTACCTCCACTTTGATACACATAAAATGAAATTCCTATGAAAAAAACATTTACTTTATTTCTTACGCTGGCAGCTATGCTTATTAGCTCAACTGCCAATGCTGCCGACACTTACGACAATGTTGAAGGCACGCTGACATGGACTAACGGCAATGAAACTGCCGCTTCAATCAGCGATGCCATTGCCAATGCCTTTCTTGAGACAGGTTTCAGTGTGGGCACAAGCCTATCTGTTTCTGGTCCTACATCCTACTCTGCAACTATCCCGGAAGCCACTACCTCACTGATGACCTACCTATGCTCTTCTAATCCAGGCATTGATCCCGGAGTGATGATAGAGTACAAGGTGAAGGTGAAGAAAGGCCTTACATTCACTCCGACAAGCGTTGTGTTCGACGCCGTAAAGGAAGGTACTGACAATGCCTACTTCGGATGGTCATACACTGTGGATGGAACAGAGAGCGATGTTACACTCTACGACTCTCCAAAGACCCAGATTCGCCGTAACAGCAATGTCAATCCGGAGGCTCCGCTCACACATAATGAGTCAATTACCGCTGCCGGTGGCAGAGAGTTCTCGCTCCGCTTCTACATCACAAATGCTGCCAACAAGAAGATGTCTATCGGTAACATAAAGATTAATGGTAAGGTGAATGGTACAGAAGAGGGGCGTGCTTTCAAGGACATTGCAATCAACTTCCAGACAAACCCTTATACCGTTGTAAAACCCGCTGACGGCAAACTCCCTGAGGGAGTCACTGTAGAAGGCGAGTGGCATGATAACCAGCACGGTTACAACTCATCTACGGTTACCGTTCCTGTTGACGGACCCGTTAAGATAACCTTCGGTAACTGCCAGTACAACGGTTTCGGAGCAACTGTCAAGAAGGGCGACGAGGTGCTTGCCACAATAGACTGTAAGAAAGACTGCTCCACTACCACCACGTGGTATTATAACAAGGAAGAGGCTGCTACTCTGACAATCATCACTCCACAATACTGCCCATCGCTGACCATTGAGGCATGTGAGCCGATAAGTGAGGTGGAGGTAACATATTTTAATACAGATGGTTCGGTGATCGGTACAGAAACCATTCTTGGAGGCAGTCCGCTTGCGTACAAATATGGTAAGGATGATGTGAAGGTTGAGGAAGGGCAGGCATTCCGTGGTTGGTTTAATTCCGACAAGGAGGCTGCTGTGAAGATTCCCGAAGGATATACTCTTCAGGAAGCCCTCAAACTATATGCTCGCGCTACTAAGATTGAGGTGCCGACATCCACATCACGTTTCAACTATGACCTTACGAAGCCTTACTTCTATGCAGAAGACCATGAGGCAATCACCATTGATGGAAAATATTATAATGAACATGGATGGATAGTGGATAAGGGCGGCACAATTAAGGTGAATGTTGCCGGCAAGGCTTATATCTCTGTAGGAAAATGTCAGTATTCCAAAGAGTCAACGGCAACGGTTACTGATGAAAACGGTACGGTTATAACGACCTTCCCGGTTAAGGCTACGGGCGATGGCGCAGAATATACATTCCCGTATGATGGCGATGCCGGCTGGCTGACTATCACATTTCCTGAAGGTTCATACACACATAGCGTGTCTGTTTGGAACGTAGTCGAATTTGTGGAGTATGATGAGCAGACCGGCTACTATAACATTCCTGCCGGCGATGTTTCGAGTTTCCTCGTTGCACTGAAGGATGCTGCCTCAAAGGAGGGTGCAAAGATTTTCCTGCCAAACGGCACATACGACCTCGGCACAACAGTTCTCACCGGCGTTTCGGGCAAGAACATTTCCATCATTGGCGAGTCAAGGGAAGGCACTGTCATTGTCAATGCACCTCTGGCAGAGAATGAAGGTATTGAACGGACTGCCACACTCAAGAATTCAAGCGAGAACCTCTATATGCAGGATCTCACGCTGCGCAATGCCATGACATTCACGGGTGCTACAGGCCGTGGTGTAACGCTGCAGGACTGCGGCACAAACACCATTTGCAAGAATGTCAGTCTTGAATCATATCAGGACACGTACTACAGCAACAACAATAGCGGATATTTCTACTTTGAAGACGGTGAGATTCATGGGGTTGTAGATTATGTATGCGGTGGTGGTGATGTCTATTTCAACCACGTGAAGTTTGTCAACGAGGCAATAAAAGATGCTACTGTTGCTGCTCCAAACGGGGGAAAGAAATTCGGCTATGTGATGAACAGGTGCACAATCGAGACCCTGTGCAGCAAGTTCAATCTTGGCAGGTCATGGGGTACATACTCAGGTCTTGCGTGGCTGAACACAACAATCAATCAGCCGGAGAAGCTCATAGAGACGCGCTTCAACACCGCTGGTATGAACTGTGCTGCGGACAAATTCAGGGAGTATAACACTTGCGATACCAATGGTACAGTGATTTCTCCTACATCGAATGTACTTGAGTTCACACACTCTACCGGCAATAAAAAATACGAGACAATACTCACTGCAGAAGAAGCTGCCGAGTACGAGCTGAATAAGGTGTTCCCGGGATGGACTCCTGACCAGATTGCCGCTCAGGTGCAATATGCTGAAGGCGAGACTCTTGACGGGAACATCTATCTCGTGGATGGGAAAATATACAAGGGCAGTCTGCCCACGGGTGAGATAAAGGTGCGCAAGGCAAACGCAAGAGGCGGCTTCGGACCGGAGGTTACCACTACTTACGATCCCACTGCTGTAACCTCTGCCACTGTCTCCACTGCAAAAACCCTGAAAGCTGTTTACAACACCGCCGGACAGAGGGTATCGCAGAACAGTGATGGCATCAAGATTTTCGTTTACTCTGACGGCACAGCCGAGAAGAAAGTTAACAATTGATAAGAGGCAATTATAACTTCCAATTATAATCCACCTTTTGTGTCACCATACTGGGGAACTACCCCGTATGCGAGTGAGTCGAATGTACTTTCTTCAGGCGAGAACACCATGAATTACTGCAGTACTTATCCATAAGTACTGCAGTAATCGATGCTAAGTACTGGAGTAATCGCCTATGGATTACTCCAGTACTTTGGGGCAAAAGTACTGGAAAACCCGCTGCACAGCATCCAAAAACATAAAGAGCAATGTAAAGTAATCGGGAATTCTAAGAAGTTAAGGGAGATATTTTGGGGGGTGGTAACTGGGGGGAGTGGAGTTAAAGACAAATGTCTTTTTCTCAGAGAACTATTTGAACACAAATCACATAGGTAATGTCCTTAACTCCTTTAACTCCCTTAACTCCCTTAACTCCCCCAAATATCTCCTTTACCTCCAATTCATTCAAGCAGGTTTTTCGGGAAAAAGTTTCATTTGCAGTGTGCAGATGTCCTCATCTAAGGAGAAGTTGCAATCGGAACAAAGATTGTTTATGATGGTTCGTGGCAGTTCTCCCTCTTCGTCGTCTGCTTCCAAAGGGTTCTGCCGCCATCCCTGCCACTGCACAAGTATCTCCGTCTCTCCGCTCTCGGAAGAGATGCCGAGTTCCATCTCCACCTGTTCGGTCTGTCGGAACAGCAGGTTGACGATAAGTTCTTCTAACACAAGGTGTACGGTGTTTCGTCTGTCTCGCTGCATGAGCTGTCGCATCGCGAAGTCATCCACCTGGCTGTAGAAATGGTGCAGGTCATAGTGGTCTCGCTGCAACGTCGTGGTAAACATGTTGATGCGTCTTACGAAGGCTTTGGTCTTTGGCCGTTTGGGGAAGTCGAAGATTTCCTCGGTTGTCCCTTCTTCGTAGATTATCCCCTCGTCCATGTAGAGTATTCTTGTTGATACGTCTTTTGCGAATCGCATCTCGTGGGTTACAATCATCATGGTGATACCCGTCTTGGCGAGGTTTCGTATGACGGAGAGCACCTCGTTGACCATCGTGGGGTCGAGTGCGCTTGTAGGTTCGTCGAAGAGCACTATCTCCGGGTTCATCGCTAATGTTCTGGCTATGGCTACGCGCTGCTGTTGTCCTCCGGAGAGCTCTTCCGGCAAGGCGTCGGCTTTATCTGCCAGTCCGACGGTCTCCAGCAGTTCCTTTGCCCGGCTCGCTGCCTCTGCCTTGGACAATCCTAAGAGGGAGCATGGGGCAAGCATAATGTTCTCCTTTACTGTGAGATGGGGGAAGAGATTAAACTGCTGGAACACCATTCCCATCTTCATTCGCAGCTTTGAGACATTGGCCTTCGGGTGGAGGATATTTATACCATCTACGATTATCTCTCCGGCGTCCGGACGCTCCAAGAGGTTGAGGCACCGCAGGAAGGTGCTTTTGCCCGTTCCGGAGGGGCCGATGATGGAGATTACCTCTCCTTTCTCTATCTCCACATTCACATCGCGGAGTACGGTGGTAGTGCCAAAGCTTTTCTGCAGGTGGCTTACTTTTATCATGGCTTCCTATTCTTTTTTGCTCTGTTGGCGGGATTGAGGCGGTACTCTATGTATGTCAGTGCCGAGGCAAGCAGATGTGCCGATACGAAGTAGATGATGGCGGTGGCTATCAGCGGGAAGAAGGCTTCGTAGGTGCGGCTGCGTATGATGTCGCTCATTTTTGTGAGGTCTTGTATTGCGATGTAGCCCACGACGGAAGTCATCTTGAACATGGATACGAACTCACCGCGATATACGGGCATTATCCTCCACAGCACCTGTGGGAATATCACCTTGCGGAAGGCGGCAAAGGGGGTGAAGCCGAGCGCGAGAGCCGCTTCCCGCTGTCCTTTGGGTATGCTGTTGATGCCACTGCGGAACGTCTCGCCGGCGTAAGCACCGAAATTCATCGCAAAGCCGATGACTGCCACCAGAACGGCGTTAATCTCTACTTTGGCGAAGACAATGTAGTAAAGAATCATAAGGATGACGAGGATAGGCATTCCCTGCATCAAAGCGATGTAGGCGTGGGCGAGGGAAGATAGAAAGACGTTTTTCGACCGACGCAGGGAGCAGACACCAAACGCTATAAGTGTGCCTAAAATCACGGAGAGAAGTGTGATTTGGATGGTTACAATCAGTCCTTGCAGTATCATCTTCCACCGCTCTTCCTTGATGAAGGTGCGCTCGAAGCTGTTGGCTAACTCGTTGCTGAAATCTGTGAACCACTGTCTTATGCCGCCTTCATCTTCTTGGGGTTTGTCGTTGACTATCACTGACATAACGCCGGTGTAGCATGGTTCGCAGAACAGCACTTTCTGCTTTCGCTCCTCTGTGATGCCGACGAGCCCCACTCCTATATCCACTTTTCCTGCGGCTATGCCTTCAAGGTATGCTGCGAGTACGACTTGTTCCAGGTTGTAGCCGAGCTTCTCTGCTATCCTCTGTGCCACTTCGACATCGTAACCTACTATCTCTCCGTTTCTTACATAGGCAAAGGGCTCCAAGACGGGGTTGATGGCGTACTTCAGAGTTCCGTTCGGCGCATTGGTTATCGGGGGCGGCATTATGCGCTTTGAGTCCTTGCCGTTGAGCCAGTTGTCCTTGATTTTCTGTAGTGTACCGTCGGCTTCCATCTGCCTTATCTGCCGGCTGAAGGCATCGCACAGCTTTTTCTTCCCAAAGGAGAAGACGAAGGCGTAGTCCTGCTCGGAGAGGTTTTCCTCAAGGAGTCTGAGCGTAGGGTTGTCCTTAGCTACCTGCTCTGCCTGTATCTTGTCGGTGGCGAAGGCTTCCACCTTGCCGGAAAGCACGGCAATGGGGAGGTCTGCCATAGAGTTGAAGTATTTTGGTGTTGCTTTCGGAAGTTTCTCCTTCACCAGTTTGTCTGCCGATGTGCCCATTACGACGGCTATCTCCTTGCCGTCGAGGTCGCTCAGCTTTGTGATGGAGTTTGCCGCTATGCGGGGATGCGGAGATAGTGGGAGTGTGGCTGCAACAAGATTCTCTGTGTAGTTAGGTTCGGAAAAGAGCATCCTCTTCTTCCGCTCCTCAGTGACGGCTGTGCAGCCCACACCAAAGCGCACCTTTCCTGATGCTACCGCGTCGAGATAACTGCTCCATGTGGTGACTACCGGCTCTAAGGTGTATCCGAGCTCTTGGGCTATGATTTGTGCCACTTCGATGTCGTAGCCTACGACTTTTCCGTTTCGTATGAATGTGAATGGCTCTAACTCTCCTGATGTGGCGTATCTCAGCGTGCCTTTGGGTGAGGAAGAGGGAGGTGCGGGCATTATCTGTTTGGCTTTGTCGCCCATTATCCATTTGTCCTCCAGCTTCTTGAGTGTTCCGTCGGCTTTCAGCTTGCGTATTTTCTCGTTGAAGGCTTCGCAGAGCTTTTTCTCGTTGAAAGAGAAAAGGAATGCGCAGTCGTGGGCTTCGAGCACTTCAGGTATGATGTGGAGTTCGGGCATCTCCTTCTTGAGGAGTCTTGCTTGCGATTCGCAGTAGATAAAGGCGTCTATCTTGCCTAACTGGAGGGCAATAGGCATATCGGCAAATGCGTTGAAATAGACGACTTTGGAGTCGGAGAAGCTTTTTTGCACGAGATGATCGGCGGTAGTGCCAGAGATTACGCCTATGGTCTTGCCGTGCAGTTGCCTGGAGGAGTTGATGTTGTTGGCGGACTTAGCCTTGTTGTCGGTGTTGATGATAACGCTTATGGCGGATTCCACATAGTCGTCGGAGTAGAGGATTTTTCCTTTTGTCTCGTCGGTGATGTTGAGATTTGCGACGAGCATATCTATCTTTCCGGATTCTACCGCCATGAGCAGTCCGTCGAAGGACATGGTGGAGATTTCGAGTTCGGCGTTGAGGTGAAGGGCGAGGCGTTTGATAAATTCTATGTCGAAGCCGGTTAGTTCTCCGCCTTTGCCGTAATAGTTCATTGGCTCGTTAAGTCCCTCAGTAGCAACCTTCAGTTTTCTTGTAGGGTTGGTGGGAGCGGGAATCTGTGGCATTGGTGGAGGGGTGGGGGAGAACCACCGTTGGTGCATATCCTGGTATGTACCGTCGGCTATGTATTTTGCGATGAAGGCATTGACTTCCTCCTGTAGCGCTTTGTGCTTGAGAGGCAGTCCCACTACGATGTGCTCTTCCCCGATGTTGTCAGGCAGTAACGACAGTCGGGGATTGGCTTTCACGATATACTCCAGGCTATGGCGGTCGAATACGAAAGCGTCAATCTTCTTCTGCTGCACTGCTGTGTATCCGTCAGCCAAGGTGTTGTAGTAGAGAATCTCTGCTTTGTCGAAGAATCTCTCGCCGACGGTCATAGCCATTGCGGAACGCGGTACTCCGATGACGTATCCCTCTTTGTTCAGGTCATCGGGCTCGGAGAATGTCTTTTCGTCGGAATTGCCGCCGCCGCAATTAGTGAAGGTGGCGATTGTTCCAAAGAGAAAGGCTATTATAAAAAAATCAAGTTTAGAAAGCTTAATTTTCATTTTGGGAGTATATGGGTAAAGAGGGTAAAGAGGGTAGGTTCGGAGCTGACGCTCCGAAAGCGGGGGATGGTAACTTGGGGGAGAAGGTTTAGAGGGGACTTCCTATGTGTGTTCTATAAATGGGAGTTACCACTCCTTTAACTTCATAATTAAGGTGGGTTCTATAAATGGGAGTTAAGGGAGTTAGAGGAGGTATTTTGGGGAGTTAAAGGAGTTAAAGGAGTTAAAGGAGTTAAGGACAAATGCCTTTTTCTCAGATAAGTGCTTGAGTATAAATTATACAGGTAATGTCTTTAACTCCTTTAACTCCCTTAACTCCTTTAACTCCCTTAACTCCCTTAACTCCCTTAACTTCATAATTAATAGAATTACTGGCAGTTAAATCCGTTCTTGCCGTTCCACTTCAGTTTGAAACTCTCATCCCTGTCTTCGTTTACGATGGACATTATCACTTCTATGTCCTTCCCCCTTTGTGGCAGATTCAGGAAATAGGACTCTGCCGCTCCCTTCTTCGGCTGTTTCATCTTATCGACAGGGAATTTGATTGGCTCAAGCATCTTGGTGGTAGGGTTATAAATATATGCCTGATAGCCTGACCAGACAGTAAGAAAATTGTCTTGTGAAGAACCGTTTCCATAGTTATAAACCACTCTAAGGTGTGTGCCGGTCTGCTTTCTTGATTCCATCTTCTTGGGGGCATACCAATCTGAAATGCGGTAGCTGACAACATACATTCGTTTTCCGTCGCTGCATTTCCATACGGCATAGTTTACTTTGTAGCCGCCGCTCCCTTCTCCACCATAACAGATGTATCCGTTAGCCTTATCAACTGTCGCGCTCTCGCGGTCACTCATGTCAATGGGCAGATATTTTGACAGCGCTTTCGCAAAGCAAACGATGTCTGTTCCTCCAGCCATCTTGAAACTGCGGTTCAGATTAACACCTAACTTGCTGTTTTTTTCATACCAGTCCTCTTGCGATGATGCGTAAGTGGTGAGACTGCACGCAAACAGAGCAAACAATGAAATAAGAATTTTTTTCATACGAGTAAAATTTTGATGGCTTATGATTACTGTTAATGTTTTATTGCATAGCATAAAATTAATGAGAGATTCTATAAGTGCTTGATA
>JABUUG010000072.1:2836-4563 GCA_021443285.1 Bacteroidaceae bacterium | reverse complement strand
GCTGTTTCCTTGCCTTCTCGCAGAACTCTCTCATAACTGCCGCTGCGACCTCCAACAATGTCGCGGATGCCAGCGAAGAAATCCTTGAATATGTTTGCTCCGATGATTGTCTCGCCAGAGACTATGCCATGATAAGCAGTGATATGCTTGCCATCGATGTTTGGTGTTGTTGTAAGTATCATATTTTGGGTATATTACTTAGCTTTCTGTTTCTTTTGTGCTATGGGGATTTTGTTCCAATGTCTCTCCAACGCTTTAGCCTCCGCCACTGTCAGCGGGGCTACTGCACCATGTTTCTGCTCAGCAAAGTTTGTGCGCTTCATCGGTGATCCCTCTTCGCCAAAATAGCCTGTCATCTTGAATGTCTGGAAGTCGGAAGTCTCCACAAAACCGAAGTTATGCGGTTTTCGGTGGTAGTTGTCGAACATTATAACCCACAGGTCTTGCCCCAATCGTTTCCAGCAGTTGGGGGCCTCATGTGCCACAGTCTCTCCGTCGTTGTATTTGTCGTCAGCAATGTAAGGGCCTGTGACGCATTTGCTTGTTGCGTGCTTGACGGTGGCTGTCTTCTCATGGCTCACATAGAACAGGTGGTAGGTGTCGCCCACCTTGCAGATGTCGGAGTCGATGACAGTGTATGCCGGCACACCGTTCCTGTCGTGTGGTGCTTCAAAGAGCAGTTTCGGTTCGGAAATCATCTCGGTGAAGTCGTCGTTCATATACACATAGTATATCATCTCGGTGCCGCTCTTCATTCTTGTCGTGAAGTGTACCATGATGTGCCCTCGTTCGTAGTCATATACTGTTTCCGGAGCCCATACGCAGCCCACCTCGCTCCATGGTACTGGGTTGCCGTGATGGTCGGTTATGCCAGTAGGACAGGTCAGTTTTGAGAAGTCGAGGTTTGTTCGAGTCCAGTTTATCAGGTCAAACGATTTCATTACCACAAGCCCGCGGTTGTTGCCCCATCCGTAGCCGTCGCGTTCCCATTCATTGTCGCGATACACTGACAGTTTGGAGAATTTAGGGTTGTCTGCAAATTTCTTGCTGGCGAAGATATGCAGGTCGGTCATTGCGAGATAGAAACCGCCGTCGGGACCTCGGAAGATGTGCGGGTCGCGTATGCCGTGCTGCATGGCTATGGTGTCGCCAGAGATGATGGGTTTGTCATCGTTGAGGGCAGTCCATGTGTAGCTGTCATAGCTGAGAGCCATGTGCAGGCTATGGTCGCAGTCCTTGTGATAGACCATCACATACGCGCCCATATCGCTTTCTGTGGGCACAGTGTTCTTTTTCTCTTTTGCGGAAACGGTTGCCGCTGCAACAATGGCTGCGAAAATAATACATCTGGTTTTCATAGTGTAGATAAGGATTATTTTGGAGTGAGTTGTAGTGAAGGGGAGTTATAAGAAGTTTTTAGATACTATCATGTGGTGTGCTGTCGGGTAGTATCTCTTTTGCCTTTTGTTTGAGGAGTTGTAGGAGCGGTTCTCTTTCATTTGGTACTTGGTTGTCAAGCACGGCGTCTTTGAGGTATTGTTTGAGTATGCCGACCTCGCGTGAGGGTTTGAGATTGAACATCTGCATGATTTCGTTTCCGTCGATGACCGGCTGTAACAGTCGCTTGTAGTCTTTTTGTTTTAGGTCGGTGAGTTTCTCTCTGACGATGCGGAAGTTCTCAAGGAAGATTTTTTTCTTGACTGCATTTTTTGATGTGATGTCTGCCT
>JABUUG010000072.1:0-1604 GCA_021443285.1 Bacteroidaceae bacterium | reverse complement strand
ATGAGCATTTCTTCCATTGATATGCCTCCGTGCTGGAAGGTGTTTTTGAAGTAGGAGACGTAGTAGTTGAAGTTGTTGGGGTAGGCGAGGAAGGTGTTGCCTAATGCGAAGACGTAGGTTGTGGAGATGTTTGGTGATGGTAGCTTGGCTTCTTTTGGGTTCTTTATGGTGAAGAGGTCTTTGGGGTTGTATGCGAGGTTTTTACCGAGTTTGTATCGGAGGTTTGTGTTTGTGTTTTTGTCCCCGATTATTTTTATTGGTTTGGTGGTGCGTATAGAGCCGTGGTCGGTGGTAAGGATTATGGTGTAGTTGCTTTTTGCGAGTTTTTTGAAGAGGAGGGCGAGTGGTGAGTGTTGAAACCAGCTTTGTGTTATGGACCGGTATGCGGTCTCGTTGTTAGCGAGTTCTCGCACCATCTTTGACTCTGTCCTGGCGTGTGAGAGCATGTCTATGAAGTTTACTACGAGTACGTTGAGGTCGTACTGTTGAAGGTTCTTGTACTGTGAGAGAAACTGTTCCGCTGCCTGTGAGTCGTTTATCTTATGGTAGGAGAAGGTGTCTTTGCGCCGGTATCGGTCGATGATTGTCTGTATGAGTGGTGCTTCGTTGAGGTTCTTGCCTTCTTCTTCGTCTTCATCTACCCAGAGGTCGGGGAACATTTTTGCTATCTGGTCGGGCATTAGTCCGGAGAAGATGGCATTTCGTGCATACTGTGTGGCAGTGGGTAGTATGGAAGTGTAGAGGTTTTCTTCTATTTCGAAGCTGTCTCCGATTTGCTGGGCGAGTGTTCGCCACTGGTCGTAGCGCAGGTTGTCGATGACGATGAGGAAGACTTTCTCTCCGTTGTCAAGCAATGGGAAAACTTTTTTTGCCATGAGGTTGTTGCTCATGATTGGTATGTCGTCTTCTTTCTGGAGGGAGGTGGTCTTGTTTATCCAGCTGATGTAGTTTTTGCTGACGAATCGTGCGAAGGCGTTGTTTGCCTCTTCTTTCTGTGAGAGTAGCATATCCATCATTCCTGTGTCTGCGGTGGATAGCTGTAGCTCTTGGATTGTGAGCCGCTTATAGACGTCAAACCAGTCTTGTAGTGTGCGTGCGCTGTCTATCTGCATGGAGATGTTCATGAAGTTCTGCTGATAGACGGTCTGTGCTACTTGTGATACTATCTCGCGCTTGTGGATGTTCTTCTTGAGTGTGAGGAGTATCTGCATGGGGTTGACGGGCTTTATGAGATAGTCAGCTATGTGTTGGCCGATGGCCTGGTTCATGATGTCTTCCTCTTCGCTTTTAGTTACCATGACGACGGGTGTTGCTGGCTGCACAATTTTTATTCGCTGGAGGGTCTCAAGTCCGCTTAGGCCGGGCATCATCTCATCAAGAAGGATGAGGTCGTAGGTGTGTTTCTGGCAGAGTTCAACGGCATCGTTGCCGTTGTTTGCGGTTGTTACCTGATAGCCCTTTTTTTGAAGGAAGATGATGTGTGGGTGGAGAAGTTCAATCTCGTCGTCGACCCAAAGGAGAGAGTTAGACATTGATGATTTGTTGATGGTGGGTTCTATAAATGGGAGTGAAGTGTAGTTATTGTGGAGTTAATGTGGAGTTAA
>JABUUG010000071.1 GCA_021443285.1 Bacteroidaceae bacterium | reverse complement strand
TTTATGATGTATGATTTGTTGATTTGCCAGTCTGCAGCAATCGCAAATTCATAAATCAATAAATCATAAATGTATTGTCCTATGGAAGTTTCCTCAGCCAGGTCTGCCTCAGCAGCATTTCTGTGATAAACAGCAGTGCTGCAATGAGGGCGAATATCTGAAATGCCTCGTTCTTTCTCGTGAAGTTCTTTATATCGACCCTTGACTTTTCGAGCGAATCAATCTCTTTGTATATGGCAGACAACTGGCGTGAGTTGGTTGCATGATAGAATTTCGCATCCGTCATCTGCGCAATGTCCGACAACGATTTTTCATCAACCTGGTCTCTTGTGTGGACATACTGTATCGTACCTCCCACTTGCACAGGAACCGTCAGCACCTCACCACTATATGCAGCAACAGTATATACACGTATGCCATACGTCTTTGCTATCTTTGCGGCCTGCATCGGCGTTATCTCACCCGTGTTGTTGCTGCCGTCTGTCAGCAGAATCACCACCTTGCTCTTTGCCTTTGAGTCTTTCAGACGGGAGAGGGCATTCGCCAGTCCCATACCGATAGCCGTTCCGTCCTCAAGAATACCAGCTTCTGCCATATCTGTTGATACATTTCGCAGCATATTGATTAGAGAGGCATGGTCGGTGGTCATCGGGCATTGTGTAAACGCTTCCGCAGCAAAGACAGTAAGACCGATGTTGTCGTCCGGACGATTTGAAATGAACTCGGCGGCAACACTCTTTGCCGCATCCATTCGCGATGGCGTCAGGTCGGTCAGAGTCATACTCGTCGAAACGTCCATGGCAAGCATAATATCGATTCCCTCTGCTGTACGTGTACCCCAAGAGTGACTTGTTTGCGGACGGGCAAGTGCAACAATTATCATAACCACAGCTGCCACACGGAGCACATTGGGAAGCCACATCAGCCGCTGCCTCAAGGTCTTCCGTATCTTTCTGAAGCCTGAAGTATCAGCAACAAGCAGTGTGGCAGACCTCTTCGACACCCTAATCATATACCAGATGTAGGGTATCAGAAGGAGCAACAGCAGGAAATATTCTTTATTAGCAAATATCAATTTCTCGTCTCACAAAATGCATGGAAGCCCCCTTTAGGGGTGGTAACTGGGGTAGGGGACTCTATATTATCATTATCAGCTGCCATGCTGCATATACTGTCAGTGCTGTCGCGGCAATACACAGTATAGAGATGACAACCTTGTATATTCTGCGCCAAAGTATAATCTGCCTCTCTGCCTCAGATTTCTTTGGCTTTTCTTCCTCTTTCTTTTCTTCCTGCTTGGTTGTTGTAACAAACTGCAGGGCATTTGTCAGATTCGTGTCATTCTCGTTCAATGACACCTGGAACTTCGCAAACTTCACAAGGTCGGCAGTTTCAAAAAGCTGCTTCAGTTCACCCACCATCGTTGCCTTGTCCTCCTTCTGCAAGGCAGCAATAATCTCCGAGGTAATCATCTCCTTGGCATTGAATCCGAAACGCGACTCTATGTAGTTCCTGAGCACATCCGTCAGACTTGAATAGTAGTCTTTCTGGTCCTCTGAGTGGCTCATTCCCTTGTCCTTCAGGTGGTTTATATCCCTTACTGCCTGCTCATAAGGCGAAAGCTTTTTCCTGAAATTCAATTTAATGTTTATCGGCTTGTTCGCTTTCAGACGTCGATAGAAGAAATATGCCAAGCCTGACAACAGCAGAGCGACAAACATCATAAGTATCAAGTCCCACCATTCCCTCCATTCGAATGGAGGGTCTTGCACATCCTGTGGCGGAAAGAAGCGTTCCGGATGGAGAGTATCCACTTCGCAGGTAAGCACTTTCAAAGCAAGGTTCCTCCCCTTATAATCCTTGCCGCCCACCTTCACCGTCATCGGAGGAATGTAATACAACGTGTCTTCAAAAGCGGTTATCGTATATTCTCTGACCGTTTCTGTAGTGTTATCGTCAATATCCGTCGTTTCGTCCCTGCCGCTGTCAAGCACCTCTATGCCCGGTGTGAGGTATTCAGACTGCTTGAATACTGGCATCACGACATCCTGTCCCTTTTTCGCCCGGACAGACAATTTTATATGCGCCTGCTCCCCGATGAATATTTCCACCGAGTCTATCTCCTGTTTCACCATAACCTGCGCAAAGGAAAGCAGCGGAAACAGGCACAACAGCAATATGACAAATTCTTTCTTCAATGCCTCAGGCAAATCAACATTTATGATTTATGATTTATTGATTTTTGATTTATTGATTTATGATTTGTTGGTGTATGATTTGTTGATGTATGATTTGTTGATTTTCCAGTCTGCCGCAATCGCAAAATCATACATCAATAAATCATAAATGTTTCGCCCTGCTCCTGAACAACCCAGAGAGCTTTACGACATAATCATCCGTCGTGGAAATCGATATATTGTCCGTCTTCGTCTTGCGCCAGAGACCCTCCAGTAGCATCTTCCGACTGTTCCAGTGGGCGGAGTGGGCGGAGCGGACTTCCCGGCTCGCAGTATCCACATACGCAGTCTGCCCCGTTTCTGCATCAATAACCTTTAGGAGACCCACATTGGGCAGTTCCGCCATGTATCTGTCGTAAACCTGTATTGCAATTACATCATGCTTCTTGCTGCTTATTGTGAGAGATTTCTCAAAATCAGCGTCTCCACAGAAATCGCTGAGCAGAAAAGTCGTGGAGCGGCCCTTTATCAGCCTGCACATCGATTCAAGGGCAACAGATATGTCCGTCGTGTTGTTTTCAGGCTCAAAGGTCAGCATTTCGCGAATGATGTGCAGTATATGCTTGCGACCCTTACGCGCAGGTATCACCTTCTCTATCTTGTCCGAGAAGAAAATCACACCTATCTTGTCGTTGTTCTCTATCGCAGAAAAAGCTATCGTCGCAGCAATCTCCGTCGTTATATCCCTCAGCGTTGCCTTGTGAAGACCAAAATTCTGGCTGCCACTCACATCCACAAGCAGCATAACCGTAAGCTCACGCTCCTCCTCAAACACCTTAACATAAGGAGTCATGAAGCGCGCAGTAACATTCCAGTCTATGTCCCTTATATCATCCCCATATTGGTACTCCCGGACCTCACTGAACGTCATACCACGCCCCTTGAAGGCCGAGTGATACTGTCCCGCAAAGATGTTTTTTGAAAGACCGCGCGCCTTGATGTCAAGTTTGCGCACTTTCGCAAGCAGTTCCTGAGTGTCCATACAAGTATATACTATAAATGAGTGTAGTGAAGGGAAGTTAAAGTGGAGTTAGAGTGGAGTTAAAGTGCCAAATGACTTCTGCACACGAAGGTAATGTCCCTTTAACTCCACATTAACTCCACTTTTTTCTACGGCACCTGTACCTTATTCAAAATCTCTGACACAATCTGCTCTGCCGACACATTCGTTGCCTCTGCCTCATACGACAACCCTATACGGTGGCGCAGCACATCGTGAGCCACTGCACGCACATCTTCAGGTACCACATATCCCCGGCGTTTCATAAACGCATAAGTCCGTGATGCCTTCGCAAGATTGATGCTCGCACGCGGACTCCCACCGAATGTTATCATCGGCTTAAGGTTCTCCAGCTGATAGCGTTCAGGGAAACGTGTTGCAAAAACAATGTCTGCAATATACTGCTCTATCTTCTCGTCAATATACACCTGGCAGACCACCTCTCGGGCGTCCATAATCTCCTTAGCTGTTGTTACGGGAAGCACTTTCGCCTTTTCTCCTGCAATATTCTGGCGGATAATCAGTTTCTCCTCTTCCAGCGAAGGATAATCAACAACAACCTTCAGCATAAAACGGTCCACCTGAGCCTCTGGCAACTCGTATGTCCCCTCCTGCTCTATAGGGTTCTGCGTAGCCATTACAAGGAAAGGCTTGGGCAGGACAAATGTCTCCCCACCAATCGTCACCTGACCCTCCTGCATTGCCTCAAGCAACGCACTCTGAACCTTCGCCGGGGCACGGTTTATTTCGTCCGCAAGAACAAAGTTCGCAAACACAGGACCACGCTTCGGCTTGAACGTCTCCTCCTTCTGAGAATAAACCATAGTACCAATCACATCCGCAGGAAGAAGGTCTGGAGTGAACTGAATGCGGCTGAAATCAGCTGCAATAAGCTCCGAGAGAGTCTTGATTGCAAGAGTCTTTGCCAAGCCAGGCAAACCTTCCAAAAGAATATGACCATTCGAAAGAAGACCCAGCAAAAGACTCTCAACAAGATGTTTCTGACCTACTATCCTCTGGTTCAGTCCAGCAGTGAGGTTTTGCACAAAAGCACTGTGCTGCTCTATGTGAGCATTCAGTGCGCGAATATCTAATGCTTCTGACATATTTAAAAATGTGTACTTATCCTTTACTCCACGTTACATAAAAACGCGTGCAAAGATAACAATTTAATGGTATAACAGCACATATAATTTATGCTAAAAAAGTTTAATTTGCTCCATTCTTCCTGTTTTAATGTTTTATTTTGTTAATTTTGCGCACATTAAATTTGAAAGACCTCCATACCGTCTTTACTTTCTTCACATTTACCATAGCCACTGTACTAACACAACCAACCGACAAGAAACAATGCACACACTCAAAATCCAAATATACACCAAAGAGATAGTCTTCCAAGAGCTCCCCTACACACACCTAAACAACACCAACATCAGCATTGCCACCAATATGCGAGAAGCCATCAAACAGAAACGTCAGGAGCTGAACGACTACCCTAATGCTGTCGTAAACATCAACACTCCGCTCATGATTCTCCCACAGGAAGAACTCGCAAATGAGAAAAAGGAAGTACTCATGGACATCACAAGTAGCAGCAAGGGGAAAACACTATTCGAGAGAACCCTTGGAGACACAGGGGCAGTTGCACTATATGGCATTGATAACGACCTGAACACCGTACTGCAAGACAATTTCAAGTCATACGAAATACTACCCTACCCCATCCCAGACATCATAGAGAACTCACACAAAAACAAAAAAATCCTTTACGTTGATTTCCATGACAAGACTGCATATCTATATGCTTTCAAGCAGGGGAAAGTAGCATTCTACAACAGTTTCCTACCGCAATCAACACCCGACTGCACCTACTTTATTCTCGCAGTATGGCAGCAGTTAGGCTACTGCCAGATTAAGGACAAGTTATCTCTCGGCGGAACATTCACGCATCTTGAGAAACTCAATGAGATGCTACACGACTACATAAAACACATTGAACAACACTGAAACTTTTCTTTACCACTCTTTACTTTCCTTACATTCTTATAACATGAGAGTAGTCATACAAAGGGTATCCAAAGCCCACGTAACAATTTCCGGCAATACCGTAGGCAGCATTGGCAACGGACTGCTGATACTCCTTGGCATCGAGGAGACTGACAGCAGGGAAGATGCAGAATGGCTCGCAAAAAAGATTGCAGCCATGAGAATCTTCAGCGACCAAAACGGCATAATGAACCTCTCAATAAACGACATTAAGGGAGAAGCGCTCGTCGTAAGCCAGTTCACACTCTTCGCTTCAACGAAGAAAGGCAACAGGCCCTCATGGTTCAGAGCTGCCAGACACGAAATATCCATCCCCCTATACGAGCAGTTCGTAAGTCTCCTGTCGCTTGCAATAAACAGGCCTGTTGCAACAGGAAAGTTCGGAGCTGACATGCAGGTGTCCCTAATAAACGACGGGCCTGTAACCATTGTTATGGACACAAAGAACAAGGAATGACAAGCAAGAACACAAACGCCTCCTCCCTTTTGCGGGGAGGAGGCGTGGATAAGAGGCTTTTTTAGTTTACATCATGTTCATTACGCGGCGCACATAACGGTTTGTCGATGCCACCTTGTAGTTGCAGCCGCCGTTCCAGATTCTGATTCCCTTCTCAATATTGTTTGAAGGGTTGTAGTGCGACTGGATAAGGAGAAACATCTCCTTGGATTTCTTTACACTGAACCTGTCTGAAAGAGTGAAACGCTTCGCAACATTCCTGTTTTTGAGTATGTTGTTGCACTCCTTCACTAATACTGGGGAGATTTGCATTGCACCGGCATACCTGCCGTTTACTGCTTTGCTGTTTCCGCCACTTTCCACTTGGATTATGGCATTCATCACCGCGTCCCAATGAGACGGATTTACTGCTTTTTTTTCTGTTTTCTTTTTCGCAACCTTGCTTTCTACGGAATCGTTGGACATTACAGACCTGTCGCTCTTTGCGTAATGTTCAATCGATACAGAAAAGAAAGCAACAAACATTGCAATCTTAATTACTTTTTTATACATCGTGAATAAAATATTCTGGCGACAGGGATTTTCATCAGTCCAAATCATGTCCGAAACTGATTTCAGTGATAATGGCCCCAATCACAGGGTACTTCACTCCCAAAAACCTCTCCTTGCAGACAGGAGACAGGCTTATATCGCCACGTTAGCGGGTGCAAAGGTATTGGGGTAGAAACACTCCAGCAAGAAAAAAAATGTCTGTTTGCGCAAACAGA
>JABUUG010000070.1:14001-18180 GCA_021443285.1 Bacteroidaceae bacterium | reverse complement strand
GACGCTTTTACCGACGATGTGCCGACGTCGAACCCTAATAGATACTGATTTGCCATAGCATTGTTGTTAGTTATTGTTAGTTTATATGAAAAAATAATTGCGATTATCAAACGCAAAGTTACTCAAAGGACAGTAAACCGTCCCCCTATTTGCTGTAGAAATCATTGAAAGGAAGCGCGATTTACCACACAATGCACCATTTTCGGCAATAATAAGTCAATTAACATCAAAAACGTCTGCTCTCACGCAGCCATTATCTCCGTTTAGTCGTAATTTTGCACACGCAAGGACAATGTGCAATTTCCGTTCATGTCAGACGGATGGCACTGTCGTGCAAAACAGTAATTACAAAACAGTGAATAACGAATAATTAATAGTGAATAGTTTGCTGCCGCACAGACTGTTCACATTCAAACACCGCGGTAGCAAACTATTCGTTCTTCACTATTCAATATTAGTTAAAAACACCCACAGCACCGTGTCAATACAGAAAACGCGCAGCTGCATAATAGACACCGCCCGGCAGTTGTTCGCGAAACAAGGGCTCGACAACACAACAATGAACGACATTGCAGCGCAGTCGGGCAAGGGCAGGCGAACGCTCTACACCTACTTCAAGAACAAGGAGGAGGTGTATTATGCGGTGATAGAATCAGAACTCGAAAGGCTGTCCGACCGCATGGACGAGGTGGCAGAAATGCTGATAAGCCCGCAGGAGAAGATTGTGGAACTGATATACACCCACCTCAGCCAGATAAAGGAGACGGTGATACGCAACGGGAACCTCCGCGCTGCCTTCTTCCGCAACATCTGGCTGGTGGAGAAAGCACGCAAAAATTTCGATGATGATGAGCGGGCAATACTCCGTAGGGTGTATGAGGAGGGAAGAGCAACGGGAGTGTTCGACGTGGAGAACATTGACCTTGTGGCAGACATCACCCACTACTGCATTAAGGGACTGGAAGTGCCCTATATACGCGGCAGACTGGGAAAGGGTGTAACACCAGAGAACAGTAAGCCGATGGTTACAAAGTTTGTCTCAGGTGCGCTTGGTAAAATGCTGTCGCCGAAGAGCGAAATTTAATTTAGGCAACAACGATTTAATTATGGATTTAAGGGAGTTAAAGGAGTTAAAGACATTACCTATATGGTTTGTGTTCAAATAGTTCTCTGAGAAAAGACATTCGTCTTTAACTCCTTTAACTTCCTTAACTCCCAATTTATAGGACATAGTACAATAGCAAATGAAGAAATTTCTTGCTCTGGCAAGCGGCAAAAGCCGATTACTTTTAGCCATATTTTCAGTCCTGTCGCTCTGCTCGTTTGCGCAGAAGCCTATAAAGATCGTCACTTACCCTGCCTATAATACCTGCGATGGAAGCATTGCCATCAATAAGGTGGAACTGTTCAAGAAGCAGACTGTGCTTCACGGCTGCTACTATTGTCCTCCACAAATTTGGAAGGATGCGAAGTATCAGATTGTTGGCAACAGCGCGATAATCGCCAACGGTGACACGCTGCGCCTTGTGAGTGCGGATATAGAGCTTAACAAGTTCATCTGCCCGGACTCTACCGGCGAAGGGCATTTTACACTCATCTTCCCACCGATTGACAAAAAGACCACGCAGATAGATTTCCATGAAGGCTTTGTCGAGAACGAGTTCTTTGTTACAGGCATTGACCTTACAAAGAGTTACGACGATGTAGCACCGTATAAGTCGCTCATACCAGAGGATATTATCGCAAGCGCAGGGAGATGGGATGAGTCGTGCAATACGCTGCCGATGCCGGAATACCGTATAGGAAAGACTGCGCTGAAAGGTCGTATCTATGGATTGAAGCCCGGACAGGAATATGCCGTCCAAGTTATACTATTAGGCATTCTCGACGGACGACTCACAGAGGTCAGCACACTTGCAGAAAGCAATGGCAACTTCTCTCTTGACATTCCGCTGAGTCAGAGTCATACGCCTGCGCTGCTTGTTCTGAATGAAAATGACAGATATAAGAGTTTTGTTAAGGCGATATTCCTTGAAGACGCTAATGCGACAGAGGTGTATATCGATGCCGCAGCCGATAATCATAAGGTTAATTTCAGTCCGAAGCACAACAAAGCAATATATTTAAGAGATCTCGTCTTTAAGGGCGGGTTAGCCGATGTGAACAATGCTTTCATCACGGTGAATGAAATGCAAAGACCTGACGAGGCATATATCTTAAATCATGGCATAACAGACTTCTATGGCATTGACGAGAAATATCAGCAGGTATTGATGGAATGGGCGGAAGAGACTATTGCTAAGATAAACGCTATGAGCATCATCTCGCCACGAGCAAAGCAGATAGCAGCGATAAACATCCGCACAGACATCCCTGAACATCTTGTGCAAAACAGTTATTCTAAAGAGAGAGAATATCGCGAAGCCGGCAAACGCTTTTGGACTCCGCGCTCCATATTCAAACTCGTAAAGGACGAGAAATGGTTTCCTAAAGACAACACATTGATGTATAGCAATAGCACCAGTGATTTGAGTAACCCATTAAACATGGCTTACAACACTGATAGCATTATTACAACCGCTATCAATGAAGAGTTGCAAAAGCAGCCTGTTGACACAGCAGAGGTTTATAAGAAATATAAAAAACTGCACAAGGAATGGGAACAGGAGATATTCGGTGACACCGCCACACTGTTTCATGATGCTTACATTCGTATGATATGCGCGCAGAAGATTGAGACGGACACGCCGTTTGGTCCTGATCTTGTAAAACAAATAAAGGAGTATCCCAAGAAGGCGGTTGTGGATTATTACCTCGCCATAAACGACTCGCTCATAGCTCGCCAAGAGCGACTAAAGAACACTAACTTCGCGAATGTTTACAACATACCCGAAGGCTCGCACGACATACTTGCCGAGATATGCAAAAAGCACGAAGGGAAGGTGGTAATGATAGACATCTGGGCTACATGGTGCAGCCCATGTCGCAGTGCAATAAAGCAGATGGAGCCGAAGAAAGCCGACCTTAAAGCCAAGGGCATTGACTTCGTTTATCTCACAGACACATCCTCGCCCGAAGAAAACTGGAAGAATATGATTCCAGGCATAGACGGCGACCACTATCGTTATAGCGAAGAAGCCGTAGGCGAAGTATTCAAACGCTTCAAATTCGACGGTTGGCCATCATACCTCATCATCGGGAAGAACGGCGATGTGAAATATCACCACACAGGAAGTAACGAAGCCGAAATGATACGCATCATGCTGGAAGAGGCAGAGAAATAATCTCATTTACCATTGGACTATCTACTATTTAGCTATTAAAAGATCTTTATTTACTTGGACAATTTAGCAATCTTACATATATAATATAACATAAAACCAACAACTTAATCATGGCATTATTAACAGGAAAGAACGCACTTATAACAGGTGCTGCACGCGGTATCGGAAAGGCTATCGCGCTGAAATTTGCTCAGGAAGGTGCAAACATAGCTTTCACCGACCTTAACCGCGACGAGAACATGGAGGCTACAGAAAAAGAGATTGCAGCCTTCGGCGTAAAGGCTGTAGGCTACGCCTCTAACGCAGCCGACTTTGCACAGACAGAAGAGGTGGTGAACAAGATAAAGGAGGAGTTCGGATCGATAGACATTCTCGTGAATAACGCCGGCATCACAAAGGACGGACTTATGATGCGCATGAGCGAGCAGCAGTGGGATGCGGTTATTGCCGTAAACCTGAAGTCTGCATTCAACTTCATCCATGCCTGCACACCAATCATGATGCGTCAGAAGGCTGGTTCAATCATCAACATGGCATCGGTGGTAGGTGTTCACGGTAATGCCGGACCGTGCAACTACGCAGCATCGAAGGCTGGACTGATAGCCCTTGCAAAGTCTATCGGACAGGAAATAGGCTCTCGCGGCATCCGCGCAAACGCCATCGCACCGGGCTTCATCGAGACAGCAATGACAGCTGCGTTGCCAGAGACTGTGCGCAAGGAATGGGAGAAGCAGATACCTCTACGTCGTGCCGGTCAGGTGGAGGACATCGCTAACTGCGCAGTATTCCTCGCTTCCGACATGTCAAGCTACATTACCGGTCAGGTAATACAGGTTGACGGCGGAATGAATATGTAGATATAGATGGATTCTATAAATGGGAGTGAAGTGGAGTT
>JABUUG010000070.1:7382-13904 GCA_021443285.1 Bacteroidaceae bacterium | reverse complement strand
TGTCACTTTAACTCCTCTTTAACTCCTCTTTAACTCCTCTTTAACTCCCCTTTAACTCCACTTTAACTCCAGAATTAATAGGGAATGAGAGTTGTTTACGAGGACAACCATGTGATAGTCGTTTACAAGGAGAGCGGCGAGATAGTGCAGGGCGACAAGACCGGCGACCGTCCGCTGTCGGAAATGGTAAAGGACTATATAAAGGAGAAATATGCAAAGCCCGGACAGGTTTTTCTCGGCGTGGTACACCGCCTTGACAGACCTGTCGCGGGTCTTGTCGTTTTCGCCCGCACGAGCAAAGCGCTGTCACGACTGAACGAGATGTTCAGCAAAGGGGAGGTGCATAAGGCATACTGGGCGGTAGTGCAGCCGGCGGGGAAAACGGGAATCCGAGGCAATAGTTTCGTACACAGTGATGCGCAGAGCGATGGCAGGCGAGGTGGAATCGCACGAGGAAGTGATGCGCAAAATGAGAAGGGAACAGGCGGAGAAACGGCTGACAGCGAGTTCAAGACCATCATATCGTGGCTCGTAAGAAACGAGAAGCAGAACAAGAGCTACTCATATGTGAGAGAGGTGCCAGACTCGAAGAAGGCGATGCTGAAATACCGAATGATAAGAAAAGGTATTAACTATGACCTGCTCGAAGTGCAACTGCTCACTGGCCGCCACCATCAGATACGCTGCCAGCTTGCAAGCATCGGCTGTCCGATAAAGGGCGACCTGAAATATGGGGCAAAGCGCAGCAACCCCGACGGCAGCATTTCACTGCTTGCAAGGCACATAGAGTTCGTTCATCCCGTATCGAAGAAGCTGATTTTATTAGACTCCCCACTGCCTGAAGAGTTTGAGAAATTCTTGCTCTGACAAGCGACAAAGCCGATTACTTGAAGTAGGAGGCAAAATAAAGAAATTGCGCTGAAGGGTATATGCAACTACCTTTCAGCGCAATGTTTTTTTTTACGGTTTTCAGCCTGCGGCTTCCAACCTCTGCTACCGTATATATGTTTATTTACGAGTCTTACCGTAGCGGCTCATGAACTTGTCAACGCGACCAGCCGTGTCAACAAGCTTGCTCTTACCTGTGTAGAATGGGTGTGAAGAGCTTGAGATTTCTACTTTTACCACTGGGTAAGTTTCGCCTTCAAACTCAACAGTGTCGTTTGTCTTTGCTGTTGATTTTGAGAGGAACATATCGCCGTTGGACATATCCTTGAATACGACGGGACGATAGTTTTCTGGGTGAATACCTTGCTTCATTTTGTAATGATTATTGATAATTGATTAATTATAATGCTAAAAATCGGATGCAAAATTAGTTTTTTCTCTCTTTGTGCAAAAACATTTTGCCGTTTTTCATACTTTTGCGCATGAAAATTGCATGAAAATCAATATATAATGGAGAGATACACTGTTTATAATGCCGGGAGCAAGCTTCTCTCGTTTGATACGATCAGCGATATTGCGGATGCGGCAACAGCGGAATATGTGCTGCTTCAACTTGGGAAAGCTCCTGTAAGAATGTGTAAGGGTGCTGTTGAGAGGATGTGTATGGTAGCCGATTTTGTTCAGTGCCACTTGCTTTATACAGACTACTACGAGCGGAAGGAGGACGGGACTGTGGTGAAGCATCCGACGACGGACTACCAGAAAGGTAGTATACGGGACGATTTTGATTTTGGTTCTTGTATATTATTGCGGTCAGACTTCGTGAAGCTATATGTGCTACGTGACCCACAGCGATACAAGTATGCCAGCTTCTACGACCTTCGCCTGTTCCTTTCGAGGAAGGGGGAGATTTTCCATTTGAACGAGTTCCTGTATACGGAAGACGAGACTGACACAAGAAAGAGCGGAGAAAAGCAGTTTGACTATGTGAACCCTGCCAACCGCGACGTGCAGGAGGAGATGGAAAAGGTGGCGACCGAACATCTTGGGAAAATCGGTGGACTGGTGAACACGTATGTGTACAAGAGTGTTGATTTCACGAAAGGTGATTTCCCCGTAGAGGCATCTGTTGTGATACCAGTTTATAACCGTGAGCAGACCATTGCCGATGCGGTGAAGAGTGCGATGGAGCAGGAGACTTCGTTTTCCTATAATGTCATAGTTGTCGACAACTATAGTACGGACAGGACAGGCATGATAATTGAGTCTCTGAGGCGAGACGTGCCAAACGGGGGGGAGAAGCTGGTGCATCTTATTCCTGATGTTCAGGGCTTGGGCATAGGTGGCTGCTGGAACGAGGCGATAAACTCAGACCTCTGCGGTCGCTTTGCCGTGCAGCTTGACAGTGATGACCTATATTCTTCCAAGAACACTCTGCAGCGCATAGTGGATGAGTTCTATCGGCAGAAATGTGCTATGGTGGTGGGCAGTTACCGTATGTGCAACTTTGCCCTTGAGACACTGCCACCGGGGCTTATCTCCCACACGGAATGGACTGAAGAGAACGGCCCCAACAATGCTTTGCGCATCAACGGTCTCGGTGCTCCCCGTGCGTTCTTCACTCCCGTTGCAAGAAAGATACAGTTCCCAGATGTGAGCTACGGTGAGGACTATGCCATGGGACTGACGATTTCCCGGAACTACAGGATAGGCCGTATCTACGATGAACTTTATCTCTGCCGACGTTGGGATGGCAATTCGGATGCAGCGCTATCGATAGAGAAGGTTAACGCGAACAATTTCTACAAGGACAAGATTCGCAGCATAGAGCTGTTGGCAAGGCAGGGAAACTCATTTACGATTTGACAATCTACCTTTTAGCTATTTATTGAAATTTAGCAATCTTGTTATTTTGCAATTTGCCCAGTCGCCAATACTCAAATAGGAAAATCATCAAATAACTCGCAATAGTAAATCGTAAATAGAACAATAGTAAAATGGGAACGGATAGCAGAA
Organism: Bacteroidaceae bacterium; assembly: GCA_021443285.1. GTDB lineage: Bacteria > Bacteroidota > Bacteroidia > Bacteroidales > Bacteroidaceae > Prevotella. Next base: position 11,000 of record JABUUG010000070.1, on the reverse strand, counting down.
ACTCCTTCAGCGGATCTTTAGGCTTCGTACTTGCTGCAGCGGGCAGTGCCGTTGGCTTGGGAAACATTTGGCGGTTCCCTTATTTAGCGGCGAGGGATGGTGGCGGAGTATTTCTGCTAATATATATTATTCTTGCTCTGACGTTTGGCTTTACACTTCTGATAACGGAAGTGGCTATAGGGAGGCGTTCGCGACAGGGTCCGATTACGGCATACGGTTTTTTCAACAAGCGATGGGCGTTTCTCGGCATTCTTGCCTTTACCATCCCATTTATAATTTACCCTTATTATGTGGTGATAGGCGGATGGGTACTGAAATACCTATGCACCTACGCTGCCCTCAACGGGGTGGATGCGGCGGACAGCAGCTATTTCCCTTCGTTTATCGGGAGGCTGTGGGAACCGTTAGGTTTTATGGCGGTGTTTTCTGGGATGTGCTTCTACATAGTGTATCGTGGTGTGGAGAAAGGCATTGAGAAATATTCCCGCATCATAATGCCTGCGCTGCTTTTCTTTGTGGTGTTTATATGTGTGTATTGCCTGTTCATCAGTCATACGGACGAGAACGGTGTAACACGCACAGGTCTTCAGGGTGCTGCGATATACATGATTCCGGATTTCACAGGTCTGACTCTCAACCGTTTGGCATCAATAATTCTTGACGCTACAGGCCAGTTATTCTACTCTCTGTCCATAGCGATGGGGATTATGGTTACCTACGGTTCTTACATGAAGCGTGATGTGAATCTCGGCAAGGCGATAGACTTTATAGAGATTTGCGACACGTCTGTGGCGGTTCTTGCAGGCCTTATGATTGTGCCTGCCGTATATGTGTTTATGGGCACAGAGGGTATGGGGGCCGGACCGGGCCTTATGTTCGTAGCCTTGCCGAAGGTGTTCGACTCGCTGGGAGCATTTGGTCTTGTGGTGGGACTTCTTTTCTTTCTTATGGTGCTGTTTGCTGCCATCACAAGCGGTGTCTCGATACTTGAGGCTTGCACTGCTGGTCTGATGGACAAGGCTGGCTGGAGCCGCACGAAGTCGGCAGTGGTTGTGGCGATGTCGAGCTTTGTGGTTTCGGTTGTTGTTTGTTTGGGCTATAATGTACTGTATTTTGAATATACTCTACCGAACGGTGTGTCGGGGCAGATTCTTGACATACTTGACTATATGACAAACAACCTTCTGATGCCATTCCTGTCTATCTGCACGTGTGTGCTGTTCGGATGGATAGTGCGTCCTAACCTTCTTGTTGGGGAGATGCGGCTGAACGGTTACAGTTTTCACCGTAAGTACGTCTATATAGTAATGCTCCGTTTTGTAGTGCCGATTCTTCTGACATTCCTCTTGCTCGGGGCTTTCCAGATGTATTAAGGTGGTTTCGACACAATAGTGCCGAACGCAGTGGCTTTTAACGGAGAATCCGGAGGGAACCGGATTCTCCGAAGAAACGGTGGGATTTGTAATCTGCTGATTTTTCCTTGCACATTAGCGCAAGGAGCGGGGGTGTGGCAACGTGTCTGTATAACCGCGCTGCGGTGTTATCAGAAAGGCATTCCGACGGCAAAGTGAAAAGCGAAATCTCTCTTGAAGTCGGGATAGATGACGGGGAAATGTTCTTCTTGGGTTGTATATGCGGGATTGACAGCTTTCATTCCGAAGTCGAATCGGAGGATGAAGAAGTCGAAATTGAGTCGTACCCCGACGCCATAAGCGACGGCAAGGTCTCTGAGGAACTTGTTGAACTGGAACTGTCCTCCTGGTTGGTCGTCGTAGTTTCGTAGTGTCCAGATGTTTCCTGCATCAAGGAATACTGCGTAGTTGAATTTCCAGAAGAGTGGTCCTCTCAGCTCGGCGTTGAGGTTGAGCTTCATGTCTCCTGTCTGGTTTATGAAGTCTATTGTTCCGTCTGTGCTTCTGAACCTTCCCGGTCCGAGTGACCTGACTGCCCATCCCCTGACGCTGTTTGGTCCTCCGGCAAAATATCTTTTCTCAAATGGTAGTATGTTGCTGTTGCCATAGGGTATGGCTATTCCGAAATCGCCATGCAGTAGCATCCTGACTCTGGGCGAGAGGGAGAACTGCTTGGTGTAGTCAAGGTCAATCTTGACATACTGTGCGAAGGCTATGCGGAAGATTTTGCGCTGACCGTATTCGTTGAGTGGAGCATTTGCTATCTTTGCTATTGCAGAGAGGATGTTTCCTGCTGTTTCGAGGGCCATCCTCCAGGCGTGTGTTTTCCCTTTGTGCGAGATGCTGATGCCTGTTTTCATGATGAAGAGGTCCTGATAGTTGTAGCGCAGTATTGCATTTCTTGTCTTGGTGTCTTCGAGATAACGTATGCGGAAAGTGTCGGAAATCCATGGCATTGATATGTAGTTGAGGTCTATAAGGTCAAATGTGTATGTGTCCTTTTTGCTGGCATTTGACCACTTGTATTTTATTCCTCCTCGGAAGACTCGACGGCGGAATTCGGGTCTGTTCTGCATATTGTAGCTTACGGAGAACTGTGTTACGGCCTCCTGCCTGCGACGGAACTTCTTGGTGAGCAGTGGTGCGAGGAGTCTTGGTATGTCGATTTTTCCTTCTGCTCCGAACTCGATATAGTTGGAGTTGTTGTATCCTTCAAGTCCGGTGATTGCCTCGAAAGCACCCCTTACGGAAAGGCTGAAGAGTTCGCTGCCGCGGAAGATGTTCTTGTTGCTGTATGTTATGGATGCTGCCGCTCCGAGATTTCCTGCGGTGTTTGTTCCTTCCGGCTGGAAGGAGAAGCTGTTGACGAGGTTGGGATACATCTGTATCTCTGCATCGATTATGTTTGTGTCCGGCCTTTCGTTGAGTATAATCTGTGTGGACCGTAGTGCTCCGAGGCGTCCGAAGCGGTTGTATGTCTGCTGCAGTCGGGTGTAGCTGAAGAGTTGTCCTTCGTCGAACATGGTGTTCTCTTCGAGTATGCGGGGGCGCAGAATGTGTTTGGAGAGGAGGGAGTCTTGTGACTGATGGTCGGGGGGCGGTGCAGCCGCTTTATCTTGCGCTGACGTTCCGAACACGGTGGCGATTATGTTCTTGACGTTGAGTGTCTTGTATGTTATGTTTCCGAAATAATACTTGGGATGGGGGGTAGGTGTCATCGCGGAATTGGCGCGGAACTTCTCAATGGTCATGAGCAGTGAAACGCTGTCAGAGCCTGCCATGGTATCGGCATCTATGGTTATGAAGTCTTTGTTGAACTTGCTGTATCCGTTGTTGAGGAGGAAGTCTGTGATACGCTTCCGTTCGTTGTTGAGGAGTGTGGCGTCGAAAGGTTTTCCCTGTATCTGTGCGGGGTCTGGCAGGGTGTTGCTGGCGCGGAGGAGTGTGTCGAGATGAGTGTCGAGGACAACTGTCCGGAAGGTATCGACGAAGAGTTGTCTGCCGGATTGTATCTTATACACGACATCCATCTTCCCCTTGGCATTAAGGAGTGTGTCTATGGTTACGGCAGCCTGCATATAGCCGTTGTTATTCATTATGCCTTGGATGTCTGCCTTTGTGGCCTCTGCCATCTGCTTGTCGAACACCTGCCGCTTTCCTTTCTTTGCAATAATCTGCAGGAAGTTGGTGTTGGCCGCGCGCAGTC
>JABUUG010000070.1:0-6281 GCA_021443285.1 Bacteroidaceae bacterium | reverse complement strand
AAATCTAATCAGAAATAAAATTCAATACAAACCATTCTCTAATGAACTATTTGGGTTAATCAATAGAGTGTCTTTTGGGGGTAAAGTTCATACCACCATGTGTCGTCGTCCTGCAGGTATCTTGCGAACCATGCGAGCTGTGTGTTAAGCCATGCAAGGCGCTTGTTGTACTCTACTATGCCGTGGTCTTCTCCGTCAACGGTGACGAAGGCGACATCCCTGCCGAGGAGTTTGAGTGCAGTGAACATCTGTACAGAGTTGTTGTACGGCACATTGACATCCTTGTTGCCATGCAGGAAGAGTATGGGTGTATGTATCTTATCGACGTTGTATATCGGCGAGTTCTTGACATATAGATCGGTATGGCTCCATGGATAGGAGTTTGCCATTGAGACTTCGGAATATGTGTATCCCCAATAGCCGAGTCCCCAGTATGTTGTATGGTCACTGATACCGGCATGACTGATAGCGCAGGCAAAGATGTCAGTAACTGTTTGCAGATACTGCGTCATGAATCCCCCATAGCTTGCTCCGCAACATCCTATCTTCTTGGCATTCACATCGTTGTGTTGTTCACAGAATGTCTTCGTTGCCTCGATAATGTCCCTGGCGGGATCAACGCCAGCGGTATTGACGTGACGTGCAGAGAATTCCTGTCCGAAACCCGCCGCTCCGCTTGGTTGTACAACGAGGACGTAATATCCGAGTGCCGCCCAGCACTGCCACGGATAACTTGACTCAAAGTTTCGCTCAACGGGACTGCATCCACCGTAGTAATAGACTATCATGGGATATTTTTTCCCTTCCACCTTATTCACGGGCGTATAGTAGCGGCATGTTATATCATCACCTACAGAGTTCTTGAATGTCCATGGCTTGCAGTCTGCTATCTGTATGCCTTCCAATATTTTTGCGCTATGGTCGGAGACGAGTTTCGGGGCATATCCTTTCTTTGAAACGGACTTGAGGTCGAGGGAATACATCCGGTCGGAGTTGGTTGCGCTTTGCGCGATGATCATCATCAATGGAGCATTAGATGCTATATCAAAATTCTGGACTACATCTTCCGGTACATTTATCCTGACAATCTGGCTGTTGGCAGGATTGAGTCTGTAAAGGCACACAGAGTCGCGGTGATTTGCGGTGAAATAGATATGGTTGTCAAGTCTGCTCCATATGGTTTTGTTTGCAATACTTGGGTTGAAGTTTTTTGTGAGGGGTGTAACCTTTCTACTTGCAATATCCATCATAAAGAGCTGATAATCATAAGCGGATGGAGTCTGCCCGGACTTGACATTCTTACCTATTCCGTTGAATGCCTCGGGTGTGCCTTGGATAAGGAGTGATTCGCCATCTGGCGAAACGGTGCAGTCTGAAATGAAGCCGTCTCGCGTAATAAGCGTATCAACCTCCCATGTATCCACATTGAGACGATAGAGTGACGTGACAGTTGTAGGTCTTGCCTGAAGATGTGCCTCGCTTTTCTGGAGGAAGATGTGTTTTCCGTCACCCGACACCTCGACGGCATGAATGCTGTTGTACCCGAATGTTATTGGCCTGAGCACTCCTGTCTTAAGGTCGTAAAGCGCCGTTGTGGAGCGGTTTCGCCATCCGGGTTGCCTGTCATCGGGATGTACTGTCTCATACACATCCTTGTTCTTTTCCTTCGGTCCGTCTGCCTTTATCGTGAAAATGAGATATTCTTCGTTTGGACTGAAGAAGAAACTGCCATCCGGCAGATGGCTGGCAACTACATCCTGCTGTCCTGTTACGGGGTCAATGGTTACGAGCTGTTTGCCATCAACACGGTCTTCCCGCGTTATATAGTATCTGTTTGTACGCGGCATCCATTTTGCGTAGAGTCCCTCGCTGACGATTTTTCCTGTGGATGTTTCCTTTATCCATCCTCTCCAAAGAGGCTGTTTCGGAGCATTCTGATAGTATTTCACAATCATATACTTTCCGTCGGGCGAGAGATCTACGGTTCTGAGCCTCCACTCCTCCATCATCTTGTCAACAGTGTAGATGGCATTCTGGCTGTCAAATCTTTTGACCTCAATAGCATTTGCTTTCAGTGAGTCGGCAGGAATGATGGAGACATTAAGGGAGTCCTTCTTGCCTGGCGTGGAGAGATATTTTATTGTTGCAGTATGTGTTCCCGGGTTAAGTGTTATGTCTCCGGGAGCAGTCTCCTTGCTGTCAATGATGAGTTTATAGTTTTCCGGGGCTTTGGAGAGTTTTATCTTTCCCTTGAAGAAACTGCGGTTCTGCAGTTTGAAAGTGAGCAGATGCACAGCATTTTCCTTATCGTGTCCAGGCAGTTCTTCTCCACTCCAGAGTTTTCCTTCCTTCTTTAGCACATCGGTATTGACTGAAGCAGACAGGGCTGATTTTACCTCGAATTTCTTGCCGTTGAGGTCAAGGGAGTCTGCCATAAAGGGTTTGGGCATAACATATGGCCCTGCATAAATGAATTCTGTAACCTGTGTTCCGGTTGCTGTTTGTTTTACGGAGTTGGCAGAGGCACAAACTGCGGCCTGACAGAGAAAAGCGAAAAGAGAAATGATGAATATCTTTTTCATGGTTTTGCTATTTGGGTATAAAGGTAATTTTAGGAGGGATGATTACTTAGCAATTGTCATTAATGTTTTGCAGTGTCTGTATTTTCCCCACATCCGTAAGTTGGAGGTCATTCTGAATGAAACATCTTATGTTTGTTCTGCTGCACGCCCATAGGTAGAAGTCGATGATTGAAAACCTGTCGTCGGAAATTGTCAGGCTGTATTGTTGCAAGAGCGGAAAAATCTCTTGTTTCACAACGTGTATTCCGCTGAATGCATATTTTCTTGCATTGACAGGCACACTCCCCTTTGTCTCTCCAGTTTTCACATTCTTCCATCCTGTAAGATTGCCATCATCGTCAAACACGAGGTATCTGGTGGTTTCCCTACTGCTAACAAGCAGTGTAGCAGAAGAATCTGTCTGTTCTGAACATTGTAGAAGTGCAGGAATATCTGCATTGGATATGATGTCCACATTATGGATCAGGACAGGCGCGATAGTGTTGAACAGCGGTCTTGCATGAAGCAGTGCGCCTCCTGTATCAAGGAGTTTCTGTGTCTCATCTGAGATATCGGTTTTCACCATCAGCTTATGATTTGCCAGGAAATCCTTTATCTGTCCTGCGAAATGATGCACATTGACTACAACATTGGCTATGTCCGCTTTTCTGAGTGTTTCTATAGTACGCTCGAGTAGTGTACTCCCCCCTACTCTGACAAGTGCTTTCGGCATGGTGTCGGTAATGGGTTTGAGACGGGTGCCAAGACCGGCGGCAAGTACGAGGGCACGGGGGCGTTGCTGTTCACGATGAGTAAGCACCACCTTTAAAGTGGGGAAGTTTTCCCTTATGTGGTCAGCGAGGTGTTGTGCGGCATATACTGAACGGTGCTGTCCTCCAGTACAACCGAAAGAGAACATAAGTGATGTGAACTGTCTCTGGATATAGCGTTTTATGTGGCTGTCTGCAAGTTGATACACACTGTCAAGGAAGGAGAGTATCTCGCCATCTTCTTCAAGGAAACGTATGACAGGTTCGTCCAATCCGGTCAGTTTCTTAAATGGCTCGTAACGTCCGGGGTTATGTGTTGCCCTGCAGTCGAATACGTATCCTCCCCCATTACCAGAACAGTCCTCTGGTATCCCCCTCTTGTAGGAGAATGAAAAAATGCGCACTGTCAGGGTGTTGTCATTTGCAGACAGCTGCTTGTCTATAAGTCCGTTAAGGATTTTCAGAAGATACGGGAACGGGAAATCATTATCCGCAATCAGTTTCTTCAGGCTTTTAATCGCAGGCGTTATGCTGTCTATGAAATGCTGTTTGCGCTGAAAATATCCCCTGAAGCCATAAGCTCCCAATACCTGCAAGAGCCTGAACAGCGCAAAGAGCGAAAGTTGTTTCTGGAAATCAGTACGCGACGGCAGTTCAGTAATCACACAGGGACAACCATCAGTCACCAGTTCGTTAAGCCGGTCGTAATAGTCGTCTATGAGAGTTTCTCTGATTTTTTCGCCATAAGAGGCAGATGCCTGCCACAGAAAAGATGCGAGGTCATAATAAAGCGGTCCGCGTCTGCCCCCCTGAAAATCTATAAACCACGGATTGTCATTGTCGTCAAGCATTATGTTCCGAGCCTGGAAATCACGGTACATAAAGCCCCAAGCCTGAGATTGGTCATTCAACAGTGCTCCTGTCAATGCCCTGAAATCTGCCTCAAGCAGTCGCTCATGGAAATCTATTTCAGTGGCCTTCAGGAAACAATACTTGAAATAGTTGAGATCAAAATGTATGTTCTCCTCATCAAACTCCGGCTGTGGATAACAAACCTTCCAATCAAGCCCCTCAGCTCCCCTGAATTGTATCTCAGGGAGCATCCTTATCACCTTTCTGAGCAGTTGTATTTCGTTCTGGCCGTAATTTCCGCCATTTTCCCTGCCATCTCGCAATGCATCAAACAGGGAGCGGGAACCAAGGTCTTGTTGTATATATCTCAGTCCATCCTTGCTTATCGCATATACTTCGGGGACGGGCAAGTTCTTCTCCCGGAAATGTCGGGAGATGGTTACGAAAGCATTATTCTCCTGTACAGATGTGCCGATGACCCCAATGGCACTTTGCCCCTCGCTGTCAGTAAAGCGCACATACTGCCGGTTGCTCCCTGCCGCCTTTAGGGTTTCAACACTTTGGGGAATAACATGAAAAGTGTCAATGTATAGTTGTTTAAGTGTTTCCATTTGGTAATGATTATTTAGGGTAGAGAAGGTAAGATTTACCATTATTGATCATCAACATCTGCATTTTCCCTTTCATCTCTTCTTTTTTCGAGCCATCCGACAATAAGATACTCGGTGAGTATGAGGAGTACCATCGTTCCAAGCGACATCAATGATGCACCGATGAGTGAAAAGCCATTCATGAGACACAGAACCATAAGTGCCCCCATCACGATGAAGTACAGGACAACCTGCAGCGGCTTTATCTTGAAATCATTAGGGTTTATGTTTTGCATGACATTTAAGGAACTTTATTCATTGTTGGCTGATGGTCTGGAGGCATTCCTTCTGAACACATCCAAGGCTTGCAGGATGACATTGTCATCCTTATTGAGATACTCTGTCAGTTGCTGTTCATGCAGCATATTATAGATTATGCGGCAGTGTATGAAACGCTTGAAAAGTCGGTATGATTTCTGCACCATGAGGTTTCTGCGTTTCAGCCCCTTGGTTTCTGCAAACTGCACAAACTTCTCCACAAGATTCTGCTTGTTGAGGTATCTGTCCATATCATCGCCATTAGAGAACTTTGACAACTCTGCACGGTTTGCATCAGTATATTGGTATGAATACTGCATGATGAGCCCACTCATCGCAGCCTCCTTGTAGTATGATGTCATATCGACAGTGTCCTCCGGAACAAAAATGTCAGGCGTTATACCGCCACCATCATACACAAGACGTCCCATGCGCGTCTTGAAAGCCTTACCCGTATTGTGAATGCTGTCGGCAGAATAAAGTTCTCCGTTCTGATACCTTTGCAGCAAATCCTCTTCATACTTCATGCCTTCACCTGGAGTATAGGGTTTCTGTATGCAACGGCCAGAAGGAGTGTAGTAGCGGGCAACAGTAAGCCTGAGCAGGGAGCCATCAGAGAATGCCAACTGCTGTTGTACGAGCCCTTTGCCATAGGAACGTCGGCCGATGATTGTGCCACGATCGTTGTCCTGTATTGCTCCGGCAAATATTTCGCTGGCAGAGGCGGAGATTTCGTTTATAAGCACTACGAGTGGGATATCTTTGTATGATCCGCGGCCATCACTCTTGAAATTCTCTCGCGGCGACTTCCTGCCTTCTGTATAAACTATGAGCTGGTCTTTCTTCAAAAACTCGTTTGCCATCAGTACCACCGCTTGCAGTAGGCCTCCGGTATTGTCGCGCAAGTCGATAATCAAGTTCTGCACACCACTTTGCGACAGTTCGGCAAGGGAGCAAAGGAATTCCGGGTATGTGTTCTCGCCGAAATTGCGCACCTTGATGTAGCCTGTCTCATCATCTATCATATAAGTGGACGTAATGCTGTGCTGTACGATGTTGCCACGTGTTATCACAAACTCCTGAGGCTTGTTGCTACCATACCTCAACACTCCGATTTTCACTTTGGAATCCTCCGGCCCTTTCAGTGTTTTCATTGCCTTTTCGTCGGTAACATCCTTTCCGACGAACTT
>JABUUG010000006.1:65479-67239 GCA_021443285.1 Bacteroidaceae bacterium | reverse complement strand
ATGCCACGCTCAATGAGCTTGCGTATGATAAACGGCTTGTAGAGTTCGGCTGCCATAAGCTTCGGCAGACCGCATTCGCCCATCTTCAGTTCCGGGCCTACGACAATAACGGAACGTGCGGAATAGTCAACACGCTTTCCGAGAAGATTCTGGCGGAAACGTCCCTGCTTGCCTTTGAGTGAGTCTGAAAGCGACTTCAGCGGGCGGTTGCTCTCGCTCTTCACTGCGCTCGACTTGCGTGAGTTGTCGAAGAGAGAGTCCACAGCCTCCTGGAGCATACGCTTCTCGTTGCGGAGGATAACCTCTGGAGCCTTAATCTCAACGAGTCTCTTCAGACGGTTGTTGCGGATGATTACACGGCGGTAGAGGTCGTTAAGGTCTGATGTGGCGAAACGGCCGCCATCAAGTGGTACCAATGGACGCAGTTCCGGAGGTGTAACAGGGAGAATCTTCATAATCATCCATTCCGGACGGTTAAGCGGCTCCTCGCCATCCTTGATAGGTTCGCCGTTGATGTTCTTCGACATACTCTGGCGGAAGGCTTCCACTACCTGCAGACGCTTCAGGGCCTCTGTCTTTCTCTGCTGTGAACCGTCCTTTGTGGCACGGTCGCGCAGTTCGTATGACAGGGCATCGAGGTCAAGACCACAGAGCAGCTTGTAGATTGCCTCTGCACCCATCATTGCGATGAACTTCTTTGGGTCGCTGTCGTCAAGATATTCGTTTCCATCAGGCAGTTTCTCCAGTATCTCCTGGTATTCCTCTTCCGTCAGGATGTCCATCTTCTGTGATCCGAGTATCGGCTCTGCCCCGTCCTCTTTCTTTGTCTTCTTGTTCTCCATGCAGCCCGGCTGAATGACAACATATCTTTCATAATAGATGATGCTGTCGAGCTTCTTTGTCGGGATGCCGAGCAGATAGCCAATCTTGTTAGGGAGGGAGCGGAAATACCATATATGTGCCACTGGGACTACCAGTTCGATGTGGCCGGCACGCTCGCGGCGCACCTTCTTTTCTGTTACCTCAACACCACAACGGTCGCAGATGGTGCCGCGGTAGCGGATGCGCTTGAACTTGCCGCAGGCGCACTCGAAGTCTTTTGTGGGACCGAAGATGTGCTCACAGAACAGGCCGTCGCGTTCAGGCTTATATGTACGGTAGTTGATTGTTTCAGGTTTTGTAACCTCACCATACGAGTTTTCAAGAATCTCTTCCGGAGACGACAAGCTGATTGTAATCTTTGAGAAGTTGTTCTTTATCTTTGATTCTTTCTTGAATGCCATAGTTTTTTTATGGTTTTCAGTTTTTGTTTTTTTGTTATGCGGTTGTCAGCCTTGACCATTCACGGCTGTGCTGACAACTGTTTGGAAATTATCTCATTAATCAAGACGTACACTGAGACCGAGACCGCCGAGCTCGTTAAGAAGCACGTTGAGCGATTCCGGTATGCCCGGAGTAGGCAGCTGGTCGCCCTTCACGATTGCCTCGTAGGTCTTCGAGCGTCCTACTACGTCGTCTGATTTCACGGTGAGAATCTCTTGGAGCACATGGCTTGCACCGAAAGCCTCTATCGCCCAAACCTCCATCTCTCCGAAACGCTGGCCTCCGAACTGTGCCTTACCGCCGAGGGGCTGCTGGGTGATGAGTGAGTACGGGCCGATTGAGCGGGCGTGCATCTTGTCTTCCACCATATGGCCGAGCTTGAGGAAGTATGTTATACCTACTGTTGCCGGCTGGTCGAACTTCTCGCCTGTCTCACC
>JABUUG010000006.1:61597-62933 GCA_021443285.1 Bacteroidaceae bacterium | reverse complement strand
TCCATGTTCTCCGTCGTGATTTCCGTATTACGGTCGAGTATCACGTCGTTACGCTCAATGGATACAACCTCACCTGTGTCCTCGTCAACGAAATCCTCGGTCCATGTCTTCAGAACACGTGCGGCGAGCTTCTTGCCAAGGCATTCCTTCAGCGCCTTCTTTGTTGTCTTTACCTCATCGGCAGCCTCAAAAATCTGTATGATGTCCTTGTCCGACTCAAAGCCGATTGCTCTGAGCAGAGTTGTTACAGGCAGCTTCTTCTTACGGTCGATGTAGGCATACATCACACCGTTGATGTCAGTGGCAAACTCTATCCATGAACCCTTGAACGGGATGATGCGTGCCGAGTAGAGGGCTGTTCCGTTTGTGTGGATGCCCTGGCTGAAGAACACGCCCGGCGAGCGGTGGAGCTGCGAAACGACAACGCGCTCGGCACCGTTTATGATGAATGTGCCGTTGTCGGTCATGTAAGGAATGGTTCCCAGGAACACGTCTTGGATTACTGTACCGAAGTCTTCGTGGTCAGGGTCTGTACAGTACAGCTTCATCTTTGCCTTCAGTGGCACGCTGTATGTCAGTCCTCTTTCCAGACACTCTGCTATCGTGTAGCGGGGTGGATCGATATAGTAGTCCAGGAACTCAAGAACAAAATTGTTGCGTGTATCCGTAATAGGGAAGTTCTCTGCGAACACCTTATACAGACCGTCGTTCTTCCTGTCCTCTGGCGGTGTGTCAAGCTGGAGGAAGTCCTTGAACGACTTTAACTGCACATCCAGAAAGTCCGGTAACGGCATCGGATTGTGGATGGATGAGAAATTTACTCTGTTGTCAATGATTTTTGAAGCCATTGTTCGTTATGAATAATAACCCGTGAGGTTGTTTAGACACAAAAGAGTCAGGATTCTCCTACTTGAAGAATCCCAACTCTGTATGATTTATGATAGGAAATCTGTCTTTAGTGGGGAACTATTGCCCTGCCTCAACAAATTTTCCTGAACCCGAAACCAAGATTACTTGAGCTCAATCTTAGCACCAGCCTCTTCGATAGCCTTCTTGAGGTTCTCTGCCTCAGCCTTTGTAAGACCTTCCTTGATTGTTGCTGGGCAACCGTCAACGAGATCCTTAGCCTCTTTCAGACCAAGACCGCAAGCTTCCTTAACAGCCTTTACAACTGCGAGCTTAGCGCCACCTACTTCTGTGAGAACTACATCGAATGAATCCTTCTCTGCAGCTTCCTCAGCAGCACCGCCGGCTGCAGGAGCAGCAGCTACAGCAACTGCAGCAGCAGCTGGTTCGATTCCGTACTCTTCCTTAAGAACTGTTGCGAGTTCATTTA
>JABUUG010000006.1:57095-58892 GCA_021443285.1 Bacteroidaceae bacterium | reverse complement strand
ACGCATAACTTCCCTTTAACTCCACAATAACTACACTTCACTCCCATTTATAGAATATATCATAAATAAAATGGACAATCCAAAAGAACTCTTTCCTGTATGTGATGAAGAAGGGAATGTGGTCGGCAAGATAAGTCGGGGAGAAGCTCACGCCGGGACAAAGGTGCTTCATCCTGTAGTTCATCTTCATGTGTTCAACTCGCAGGGGGAACTGTATCTGCAGAAACGCCCGGAATGGAAGGATATACAACCAGGAAAGTGGGACACCGCCTGTGGTGGTCATGTGAATTATGGCGAGACTGTAGAGGAAGCTCTGAAAAGGGAGGTCTGGGAGGAACTTGGCATTGCTGACTATGTGCCGCGCTTTGTGAAACGCTATGTGTTTGAGGGGCTTAGGGAGAGGGAACTTGTAAATGTCTATGAGACAGTATATGACGGTGAGGTCTGTCCGAGTGATGAATTGGACGGAGGCCGCTTCTTCTCTGTTCAGGAGATTTCGGATAATCTTGAGTCGGGTATGTTCACTCCGAATTTTGTTGATGAATACAAGAGACTTTTTGTTGATAAAGTGTAGTTGCGGCAGCCGCGTATTGTTGGGTATGCTTCTGACGTTGCTTATGATTATAGCCTTCCCTTTTGCAATGTCTGCGCAGAATACTGTCAGAGTTGTCGGGGAGAACAAGCCGCAGTCTTTCAAGGGTATTATTCCTGCGGGACAATATAGCGGTATCACTCATATCGCAGCAGACACGTTTGCAGTGGTGAGCGATAAGTCTGAGGGTTACGGCTTCTTTCTTTTCCGTCTTGCGACTGACAAGGCGGGAAAGATTGTGGAAGCTGAGAACCTTGGTTACAGGGGATGCGGCAGCGGGCAGTATGACATTGAAGGTATAGCCTATAATGCTGCTACGGGCACGGTTTTTGTCAGTTCGGAGGCAAATCACCGAATCACGGAACTCCGCCTTGACGGTACAGCAACGGGCAGGGCTGCGACTCTTCCCGACAGCATAGTGAAACATATCCGTGGAAACCTCAGTCTTGAGTCTTTATGCTACGATGTGGAGGATAGCCTGTTGTGGACCGCAAATGAGGGGACTCTGACGATTGACGGTGTGCCTTCAACGTCAACGAATGGTGAGGGGCAGAGGGTGCGCCTGTTTGCTTTTGACGACTCGCTACGTGTCAAGGCATGGTACAGATATGATACAGACAGACCTGCAGAGGCGAAGCCTGCGCAGAATTATGCTTTGGGCGTGAGCGACCTTGCATCTTTGGGTGATGGACGGCTGCTTGTTCTTGAGAGGGAGGCGAGGGTAAACAGCAACTTCATCGGTTCATACACGAATATCAAGGTGTATGTTGTTGACACAAGGGGGACTGCCATAGGAAGTACACTTTCCAAAAGCCTTCTTTTTTCTTTCCCGACGAAGCTGAACCTCTCGCGCAGGGACTGGGGAAACTATGAGGGCATGTGCCTTGTACGGCAGGAAACGGATGGAGAGTATGTGCTTCTCCTTGTTGCGGATTCGCAGGGACAATACAAGGGAATCCTGAAGGATTGGGTTAAAACACTGTTGATAGTGGATAGGAGGGAATAAAACGTAAAAATTGTTTCTTGCTCCGGCAAGCGGCAAGCCGATTACGGAGCTTGCCCCAGTTACCACCCCGAACGCGGGGGATTTTGTATATGGTGACAAAAAAAGGTGGACGCATGTTATCTGCGTCCACCTTTTTTGTCGTTTTGAGCCTCTTGTCGGATTCGAACCAACGACCCCGAGATTACAAATCACGTGCTCT
>JABUUG010000006.1:50118-53216 GCA_021443285.1 Bacteroidaceae bacterium | reverse complement strand
CTTCTGCTGTGCTATCTCCTCGGCGGTCTGCTCGTCGATGTAGGCGAGGCCTTTCTTTATGCACCATACGGCGAAGTCCCACAACTGCTGGAAATAGTCGGAAGCGTAATAAACACTGCCCCACTGGAAGCCGAGCCATTTTATGTCCTCCATGATGGAGTCAACATACTCCACATCCTCCTTCTGCGGATTGGTGTCATCGAAGCGGAGGTTGCACACTCCGCCATAGTTTTTCGCCACGCCGAAGTCCATGCAGATAGCCTTTGCATGGCCTATGTGCAGGTAGCCGTTAGGCTCTGGCGGGAAGCGCGTCTGAATGCGTTTGTTGTTCTTTCCGGCAGCCAGGTCCTCCTCGACGAACTGCTCTACGAAGCTTATGGATTTTGTGTTGTTTGTTACTGTTTCTGACATATTTTTCAACTTTTTTGCCCGAATATTTGTCGGATATATATAAAGTGTTTAGATTTGCAGCACTTTTAGGTTTCGCCCACCCATTTATAACTTTTGAGCGGAATCGTTTTTTTTGAGGCTGACTCGTCCTGAGTCGGCCTCGCTTTTTTAGTGAATAGTGAATAGTGAATAATGAATAGTGAATAGTTTGCTGACGGGTAATATGGGCGCATTTCCGCCATATATACAACTTATCCTGACAGCAAACTATTCACTATTCATTATTCACTATTCGTTAAACAGCGGGTAGTCCTTCATTATCTCGTTCACCTTCTGGCGCACGTTGGCTATCACCGTCTCATCCTGTGGGGCGTTGAGGACCTC
This sequence comes from Bacteroidaceae bacterium, assembly GCA_021443285.1. Taxonomy (GTDB): domain Bacteria; phylum Bacteroidota; class Bacteroidia; order Bacteroidales; family Bacteroidaceae; genus Prevotella. Next base: position 52,442 of record JABUUG010000006.1, on the reverse strand, counting down.
CTCGATGAGGGCGGCGATGATGACCATGAGGTCTTCCTTTGCACCGCGTGTGGTGATGGCTGGTGTGCCGAGGCGGATGCCCGATGTCTGGAAGGCAGAACGGGTGTCGAAAGGCACGAGGTTCATGTTCACCGTGATGTCGGCAGCCACGAGTGCGTCCTCTGCTATGCGGCCTGTCATCTCCGGATATTTAGAGCGCAGGTCAACGAGCATGGAGTGGTTGTCCGTGCCGCCTGAAACGATTGTGAAGCCGCGCTTTACGAGCTCCTCTGCCAGCACAGCGGCGTTCTTCTTCACCTGCAGTGCATACTCCTTGAACTCAGGCTGGAGTGCCTCGCCGAATGCCACTGCCTTAGCTGCGATGACATGCTCCAACGGACCGCCCTGCTGACCTGGGAACACTGCCGAGTTGAGCAGCGACGACATCATGCGCACAACACCCTTCTTTGTCTTCTTGCCCCATGGGTTCTCGAAGTCCTTGCCCATGAGGATGATGCCGCCGCGGGGACCGCGCAGGGTCTTGTGTGTTGTCGAGGTTACGATATGAGCATACTTCACAGGGTTGTCGAGCAGTCCGGCAGCGATGAGTCCGGCAGGGTGTGCCATGTCTATCATGAGCAGTGCGCCCACCTTGTCTGCTATAGCACGCATACGGGCATAGTCCCAGTCGCGTGAGTATGCCGATGCACCACCGATGATGAGCTTCGGCTTCTCCTCTGTGGCGATGCGCTCCATCTCGTCGTAATCCACACGGCCTGTCTCCATGTTCAGGTAGTAAGGCACGGGCTTGTATATCAGTCCCGATGTGTTCACGAGGGAACCGTGCGAGAGGTGTCCGCCGTGGTTCAGGTCGAGTCCCATGAACTTGTCGCCGGGCTGAAGGCAGGCGAGCAGCACTGCCGCATTTGCCTGTGCGCCGGAGTGTGGCTGCACGTTGGCGTATTCTGCGCCGTAGAGCTTGCAGATGCGCTCTATGGCAAGGCGCTCAACCTTGTCCACCACCTGGCAGCCGCCGTAGTGGCGCTTGCCCGGATAACCCTCTGCATACTTGTTTGTCAGGTACGAACCCATGGCACGCATCACCTCGTCAGACACGAAGTTCTCGGATGCTATAAGTTCTATACCGCGGAGCTGACGCTGGTGCTCCTCCTCAATGAGATTAAAGATTTTGCTGTCTCTTAACATAGTTGTACTTTATTTGTTTTCTGTTCTTTCTCGCAGTAATGGCATTTCACGGTGTCCGCATCGATGACGTGGAATACGGTCTTCATCGGCTCGTTGTTGGTTATGCACTTCGGGTTGTTGCACTTCACGAGTCCGTAGAGGTGTTCCGGCATGTTCACTGTCTTCTTCTCCACCACCTCGTATTCCTTGATGATGTTGAGCACCACGTTTGGCGCAACCACCGACAGGCGCGAAATCTCCTCGTCGGTGAAGATGCGGTTCTCCACCTTTATGATGCCCTTCAGCCCCACCTTGTTGGAGGCGAAGTTGATGCCTATGGTTACGGTGCCTTCTGCCTTTTCCGTCTTGTCCAGACCGAGCAGATACACCACCTGGAATGTCTTGTCGGCAGGGATATGGTCTATTACGGTGCCGTTCTTTATAGCGGCAACCAGCCGTTCGTTCTTGTTCATAGCTGTTTATTTCGTCTGCAATGCAATCTCTTCAAGTTTGTACCCCAGCACATCGGCGAATATGGCCTCGCGGGCGAAGAGTCCGTTCTTTGCCTGCTGTATGTAGTATGCGTGGGGGTCGTCGTCCACGTCCTGCGCAATCTCGTTCACGCGGGGCAGCGGGTGCAGTATGCGCATGTTCTCCTTCGCCATGCCGAGCATATCGCGCTTCAGTATGTACACGTCCTTCACGCGCTCATACTCCATGAGGTCGGAGAAGCGTTCCTTCTGCACGCGCGTCATATATACGATGTCGGCGTCGGCGATAATCTTCTCGTTGAACGCCGTATGCTCCTGGTAGCGTATGCCGTGGTTCTTGCAGTACTGCTTGTACTCGTTCGGCATGGCGAGCTCCTTCGGCGCAATGAAGTGGAAGGTGGGGTTGAAGTGGCGCATCGCCATTATCAGCGAGTGCACCGTGCGGCCGTATTTCAGGTCGCCCACAAGGTAAATGTTCAGGTTCTCCAGCGTGCCCTGCGTCTTGTATATGCTGTACAGGTCGAGCATACACTGGGAGGGGTGCTGGTGCGCCCCGTCGCCCGCATTCACGATAGGCACCGGCGAAATCTCCGAGGCATACTGCGCCGCACCCTCTATGTGGTGGCGCATCACGATGACGTCGGCGTAGTTGGCCACCATCAGTATCGT
>JABUUG010000006.1:45231-49421 GCA_021443285.1 Bacteroidaceae bacterium | reverse complement strand
AAAGATAACAAAAAGAAGGTTTAAGACGAATTGTTCTCTAATGGACTATTTGGGTTTATTGATGGCGTGGGGTATAGCGTAGGGTGGTGATGGCAGCCAACGTTATAGCACCGTTCAGGAGTAGAAGCTCGTAGCCGAAGCGGTAGCCGCAGAGAGAGACGGTGAGGGCGTTGAGAACGTAGCAGAGAATGGGGGAGAGAAGGCAGACGGAGAGTAGGGAACGTACGGAAACCTCTCTGCCCCTGATGCCTGACAGCCGGTAGGCGAAAAGGCCTAACAGCGGACCGTAGGTGTAGCTGACGATGATGTATATGGTGTCGATGAGACTGCTTGTGGCGAGGTATTGCAGCGCGTAGATGATGACGACGAAGAGTGCGGAAACGGCGATGTGAGCTGTTTTGCGCGTGCGCTCATCGTCGGGCTTGCGGAGAATGTCCACGCAGAAGCTCGTGGTCAGGGTGGTGAGAGATGAGTCTGCCGAGGAGAATGCCGCCGCTATGATGCCGAGCATGAAGATGGCGGTGATGACGGGCGACGCCTGCTGCTGTATGAAGGAGGGCAGGAGGGAGTCGCCGCTGGCGGGAAGTGGCAGCCCGGAGTTCTGCGCATAGAGTGTCAGTGCTATGCCGAGGGCGAGGAAGAGGAAGTTTATGGGCAGGAAGAGCAGTCCGGAGAGCATCATGTCCTTCTGTGCATCGCGTAGTGTCTTGCAGGTGAGGTTCTTCTGCATCATGGTCTGGCTGAGACCTGTCATGACAATGACGACAAACATTCCGGAGAGGAACTGCTTCAGGAAATGCTGCGGGCTGACGATGTCGCTGAACTCAAACACGCGGAAGTGAGGACTGGAGGGAATCTGCGGCAGTATGTCGCGTAGGTAGTAGAGTATTGCGCCGAGCGAAAGGAGCATCAGGGTGGTCATAAGCACGTCGGTATAGACGAGTGTGCGTATGCCGCCCGTCTTTGTATACAGCCATATACACAGCACCATGGCTGGCACCGACAGCGCAAACGGAATGCCGAGAGGGTCGAAGACGAACATCTGCATGATGTTGCAGGCAAGGAAGAACTTCACTGCACTGCCCAGAAGGTCGGAGAGAATGAAGAAGCAGGAGGCTGTAACGGCGTCCTCCCTGCGCCCGAGTACGGAGTAGATGCTGATGGCGTTTGTGCGGTAATAAAGCGGCAGCAGCAGGTATGCCACCACGGCATAGCCCGCAATGAAGCCGAGGCACATCTGCAGGTATGTCATGTCCGTGCGCATGACCATTCCCGGCACGCTGACAAAGCTTATTCCGCTGACCGATGCCCCCACCATTCCGTAGGCAACCATCAGCCAGGAGGAGTTGCGGTTGCCATAAAAAAAGGTTTTATTGTCGCCCTTCCTTGCTATGAAGCGTGACAATAAAACCAGAAAAATGAAGTAGGCTATAAGCAGAGACAGCATCATTGTGCCTCGTAAGCCTCAATCTTGTCCTTGTTGGAGAGGAGGAAGTCGATGTCGTCGTATGCGTTCATCAGGCAGTACTTCTTGTAGGAGTTAATCTCGAAGGTCTCGCTCTTGCCTGTGGTGAGATTTGTTACCGTCTGGTTAGGCACGTCAACCTTCACCTCCGCCTGTGGGTTGCTGAGCACTGTCTCGAACAGTTCCTGCTGGAACTCCTTGCTGACGATGACGGGCAGCACGAAGCAGTTGAGGAGGTTGTTGCGGTGGATGTCAGCGAAAGAGGATGATATTACCACCCTTACGCCATAGCCCGCGATGGCCCATGCGGCATGTTCGCGCGACGAGCCGGAGCCCCAGTTTGCGCCGCCGATGATAATCTCGTGTACGCCGGGCTTCGGAGCCTCGCTGTATTCTGACTTGTTCATTACGAACTCCTCAACAGCCTTGCCGTTGGCGTCATAGCGGAGGTCGTGCATGAAGGCATCGCCGAAGAACTTCGGGTCGCGTGTGGTGGACGCGAGGTAGCGTGCGGGAATGATGAGGTCTGTATTACAGTTGTCAATCTGAATAGGTATGCAGGTTGACTGGATGATGTCGAATTTCTGTTTCATAATGTTNTCCGGGGTTATCCGGGAAAGGGCTTCTCGGTCAGAGCGAGAGAATCTGCTCGGCGTGTTCTTTGGTCTTTATCTGCTTTGGCAGGAAGATATGCTCAATGACACCGTCCTCATTTACGAGATATGTGGTGCGCAGTGTGCCGATTGTCCTGCGTCCGCATGCCACTTTCTCGCCCCATGCGCCGAGAGCCTGAAGCAGTGTGGTGTCGGTGTCTGCGATGAGGGGGAAGTTGAGATTCTGCTTCTCTATGAATTTCTTGTGTGAGGCTGCGCTGTCCTTGCTCACACCGAGGATCTCGTAACCCTTGGCTGCCAGTTCCTCTTTGTGGTCGCGCAGGGAGCATGCCTCTGCCGTGCAGCCGCTGGTGTTGTCTTTTGGATATGTGTAAAGCACGAGCTTCCTTCCCTTGAAGTCGGAAGCCTTAATCTCCTTGCCGTCCTGGTCTGTGCCGAGAATTTCTGGTATTCTGTCGCCTATATTCATAAAACAATGCCTGTTTTGTGTGAAGATTATATTTTGCGTGGGTCGGTGATAACGCCTGTTATCGCTGATGCTGCAACCACGAGTGGCGATGCAAGCACTGTGCGTGCGCCCGGTCCCTGACGTCCCACGAAGTTGCGGTTGCTTGTAGAGATGGAGAGCTTGCCTGCCGGCACCTTGTCAGGGTTCATGGCGAGGCAGCTGGAGCATGAAGGGAGGCGGAGCTCAAAGCCAGCCTCTTCGAGAATCTTGTCTATGCCTTCCTCGATAATCTGCTTGCGTACAAGCCATGATCCGGGAACGAGCCATGCCACAACGCTGTCAGCCTTCTTCCTGCCCTTCACTACAGAGGCGAAGGCGCGGAAGTCTTCGATGCGGCCGTTGGTGCATGCGCCGAGGAAACAGTAGTCAACAGGTGTGCCTTCGAGTTTCTGTCCCGGCTGGAACTGCATGTATCCGAGCTGCGAGAGGAAGCCAGCCTGTTCTGCTTCCGGTATGTCGTTGAGCGCGGGAATGGTGCCGTCGATGGCGATGCCTGCGCCTGGGTTTGTGCCGTAGGTGATGCGGGGTGCGATGTCCTCAGCCTTGTATGTAACCTCCTTGTCGAAGACAGCGTCGTCGTCGCTCTTGAGGGTCTTCCAGTATTCCACAGCCTTGTCCCACTCTTCGCCCTTTGGTGCATATTCGCGACCTTTAAGATAGGCGAATGTGGTTTCGTCCGGTGCGATGATGCCGGCACGCGACCCCATCTCTATAGAGAGGTTGGAGAGGGTGAGGCGGCCTTCCATAGACATATTGCGTATGGTAGAGCCTGCGTATTCCACTGCGTAGCCTGTTGCGCCCGATGTTGTCATCTGCGCCATGATGTATAGTGCCACGTCCTTCGCTGTAACGCCCTTCTGCAACTCGCCCTCGATGTTTATGCGCATGCTCTTGGGCTTGGCCTGGAGGATACACTGCGAGGCAAGCACCTCAGCCACCTCCGATGTGCCTATGCCCATTGCCAATGCGCCCACCGCACCGTGTGTGGATGTGTGGGAGTCGCCGCAGACGATGGTCATGCCGGGGAGCGAGAGAGCCTTCTCCGGACCTACGACATGGATGATGCCGTTGTCCTTCGTGCCCATGGCAAAATGGGTGATGCCGAACTCCTTGCAGTTCTTTGCGAGAGTATCGACCTGCTTCTTGCCGACAGGGTCGTTTATCACCTCCTGCTGGTCGGACGGTGTGTTGGGGTCGGGCATTGCATAGACCTGCTGTGGGCGGAAAACGCCGATGCCCTTGTCGCGCAGGGTGTCGAATGCCTGTGGGGTTGTTACTTCATGACAGTAGAGCCTGTCGATATAAAGCTGTGTGGGGCCGTCTTCTATGTTCTGTACGACGTGCTTGTCCCAGATTTTATCAAATAATGTGTTCATATATTTATTGGGGGATATTTAATAAAAGTGTAGTGGAAGTGGAGTTATTGTGGAGAGTTATTTAAGTGTAGTGAAGGGTAGTTAATGGGGGGTGGTAACTGGGGGGAGTGTAGTTAAAGTGACAAATGACTTCTGCGCAAATGGGTAATTTCTTTTATGTGTAGTGAAGTGGAGTTAATGTGTAGTTAAAGTGACAAATGACTTCTGCGCAAAAAGGTAATGTCACT
>JABUUG010000006.1:43019-45154 GCA_021443285.1 Bacteroidaceae bacterium | reverse complement strand
ACCTGCAGGTAGTCGAGCTTCACATTGCGGGTCTCTGCCCTCTCTGCGCCGGCGAGTACGAGGATGTCGTCGTCCGTAACCTCCTTCTTCTGGTCAGCTATCTGGAGGAACTTCTTGTATAGCTGGTCGAGTTTCTCACCCTCAACATTCACACCGTTCACGTTCAGGCGGTGCTTCAGTGCGGCCCTGCCGGAACGTGCTGTCAGTACGATGGCGTTGTCGTCGATGCCCACATCTTTCGGGTCCATAATCTCGTAGGTGGAGACGTTCTTCAGCACGCCGTCCTGATGTATGCCCGACGAGTGTGCGAATGCGTTCTTGCCGACAATGGCCTTGTTCGGCTGTACGGGCATGTTCATCAGCGAACTTACCATGCGCGATGTGGGGTATATCTTCGTGGTGTTGATGTTCGTCTCAATGCCGAGGTCGGGGTGGGTCTTGAATATCATGGCAATCTCTTCGAGCGATGTGTTGCCCGCACGCTCTCCGATGCCGTTGATTGTTACCTCCACCTGTCGTGCGCCTCCCAGCACACCTGCCACAGTGTTTGCCGTAGCCATGCCGAGGTCGTTGTGGCAGTGGGTGGACAGTCTCGACTTGCCTGCGGCGAAGGCGTCCACATGCTCGTAGAGGTAGGCTATCTTCTCCTGATATTCGTTAGGCACGCGGAAGCCCGTAGTGTCAGGGATGTTGCACACCGTGGCGCCAGCCTTGGTAACAGCGTCTATCACACGGGCGAGATACTCGTTGTCTGTGCGTCCGGCGTCCTCTGCGTAGAACTCCACGTCCTCAACATATTTCTTTGCATACTTCACGGCAGCCACTGCGCGCTCGATTATCTCCTCGCGTGTGGAGTTGAACTTATACTTGATATGCGAGTCGCTTGTGCCTATACCAGTGTGTATGCGCTTGTGCTTGGCATATTGCAGTGCCTCTGCCGCACAGTCGATGTCTTTTGTTACGGCACGTGTCAGTGCGCATACGGTGGGCCATGTTACTGCCTTTGAAATCTCAATCACTGAGTTGAAGTCGCCGGGACTTGAGATTGGGAATCCCGCCTCGATGACATCCACGCCAAGCTGCTCCAGCTGCTTTGCCACCTGAATCTTCTCAACGGTGTTCAGCTGGCATCCGGGCACTTGCTCGCCGTCGCGCAGGGTGGTGTCGAAAATATATAATCTTTCTGCCATAGTCTGTTATATTGGTTGGTTGTGGGGTTATTCGTCTTCGTACTGCACAAGAGGCTTGAAGGTGAACTCCTGGGCGGGAACAGCCTTGATGGTCTTCCTTTTCTGCTTTTGTACCTTTTCAGTCAGTTTCACGAACTTCTGCCTCAGCTTCGCCTCGCTTTGGTCGAAGATGATGGCGCAGGTGAGGTGCGGTTTGCCGATGCTGTCGAAGTGATGCTTCAGCTGTGCGGAGTATTCGCCGCGTCTTTCCAGGAATTTCGTCTTCTTGTATATCTGCACTTCGGGCATCTTGTGTATCTCGGTGAGGTATATGGTAGAGTCTGCAAACGACACTGCATAGCCGAAGGCGTACATGTTGTTGACAGTTATTTTCGTGTCTTTCACCTTCACCTGCTTGTCTTTTTTTGCAAAAGAGGGCAGGAAGGTAAGGGTAAATAGGGTGATGATGGTGAGGAGGAGTCTCATGGGTTTTGTGAATGGTTGGTTTGTTGGTTTTCGGAACAGCAGCTCCGAAAACAGTGGCTTGTTGTTGATAGGGAACAGTGTGCTGCCGCAGTTAGAAATCGATAGTGGGTTTTATGTGCTTTCTCAGTTTGCGCAGTGCGGTGTTGCGTATCTGCCTTACCCGCTCGCGTTTCAGCCCCATTTCGTCGGCACACTCCTGCATGGTCATGGCGGAGCAGTTTATGCCATAAACAGCAGATATGACGGTCATCTCCCTTGGATTGAGCAGGGCGATGCCGTCAAGCAGTGTCTCTTTCAGCTCGGCTGTAAGAACGAGTTCATCCGTGGCGGGGCTTCCACCACGGATAAAGTCGTCTTGTCGTATGTCGTTTATGTGTTTCATCGCAATATCTATTAATTGGAGTTAAAGGGGAGTTAAAGAGGAGTTAAAGGGGAGTTAAAGGGACAATAGTCCTGAGCTTCAAATACATATGTCACTTT
>JABUUG010000006.1:37981-41873 GCA_021443285.1 Bacteroidaceae bacterium | reverse complement strand
GGTTAAGGTTAAGGTTAAGGTTAAGGTTAAGGGGGGAGGGTAGGGGTTGTAATAAAATGCGTTCAGAATGCTCTCACTCCCCTTGTGCCGGGCTTCAGTATTCCCGGATAGTGGTTCAGCTTGTATGCAGACATATCGCCCACAACGGTGATGATGTCGAAGCGGATGCGTGGGAGATAGCGGTTTAGATACCTTGTGTATGCAAACGCCGCCTGAAGGATATTGCGCTCTTTCTGCCCGTCTACCGCTTGCAGTGCCGTTGTCAGGTCTTCACTGCGTCTTGTCTTCACTTCAACGATTACGAGGGTGTCCGTATCGTCCTCGTAGGCAATGATGTCGATGTCCTTGTGTCCGTGGTGCCAGTCGCGCTCAAATATCGAATATCCCTTATGCCTGAGATATTCTTCGGCGATGTTCTCCCCCCACGCTCCAAAGTCATTGTGTGAAGCCATAGCAATCCTCTGTCAGAGAGTCTGCAAAAAAACACAACCCGACAAGGACAGGTGATGGTGTCCTTGCAGGGTTGTCATATTCTGTCAGTATGGATTAGTCAATGAGGGTAACGGCTCTTACTCTTGAAAGAGTCTCAGGAGTCATCTGCAGGTAGCTGGCGATATATACTAATGGCGCGCGGAGCGACACCTGCGGATGCATCTTGAAGAACCTCTTGTAGCGGTCTTGTGCTGTCTCAAAGCGCACCAGGTCGGCGTGAACCTGTGAGTTGATGAGCGAACGCTCAAGTATCTTTCTGTAGAGAATCTGTATGTTCTGGTTGTGGAGGGCCACCTGCTCCAGACGCTTCTTTGGAATGGCGAAGAGTATGCTCTGCTCCAGTGCCTCTATCTGCAGGCGTGTCGGTTCCTCGCGGAAGAGGCTTTCGATGCAGTAAATCATGCCGCCTTCAACACCGAGATGCTCCGTAACCTCCTTGCCGTTCTTTGTGTAGAACTGGCGGATAAGTCCCTTGTGGATGTAGTAGAAGTTCTCGCAGACCTCACCTTCTGTCAGGATGGCCTGGTTTTTCTTGAACTTCATCGGGATAAGCATTGCCTCAAGCTCGTCGAGGTCTTCGTGCGACATCGTTGAGTACAGACGGGCCAGTTCGCGAGCCACATCACGGCTTAGCTTCTGGAGGTCTCTCATTGTCTTAATCCTTTTTACTTCAGTTGTCATCATAGTTGTATGGTTTTATGAATATATGCTAATTATAATGCGTACAGGCCGTGTTCTCAATCCAGTTTCAGCACTGCTAGGAATGCCTTCTGCGGCACTTCCACATTCCCTATCTGCTTCATGCGCTTCTTGCCCTTCTTCTGCTTCTCAAGGAGCTTCCTCTTGCGGCTCACGTCTCCGCCGTAGCATTTGGCTGTAACGTCCTTCCTGACGCATTTTATGGTCTCGCGTGCAATGATTTTTGCGCCTACCGCCGCCTGTATGGCGATGTCGAACTGCTGTCTCGGAATGAGTTCCTTCAGCTTCTCGCACATTCTCCTGCCGAAGGTCTCCGCATTGTCCCTGTGCGTCAGTGTGCTGAGGGCGTCCACCTGTTCGCCGTTCAGCAGAATGTCGAGCTTGGCGAGGTTGGAAGGTCTGTAGCAGTCTATGTGGTAGTCGAAGGAGGCATAGCCCTTGGAGATGCTCTTCAGCTTGTCGTAGAAATCAATCACTATCTCTCCGAGAGGTATCATGAAGTGCAGCTCCACACGGTTTCCGCTGATGTATTCCTGCTTCATCAGTTCGCCCCGCTTGTCGAGACAGAGCTTCATTATCGGCCCGATGAATGTGGTCTGCGTGATGATTGACGCCTTTATGTATGGCTCCTCGATATGGTCAATCATCGTGAGGTCGGGCAGTCCGGACGGGTTGTGCACCTCTTTTGCGTTGCCCTGCTTGTCATAAACCATGTACGACACGTTAGGCACCGTCGTTATCACGTCCATGTTGAACTCCCTGTCCAGTCGCTCCTGGACAATCTCCATATGCAGCAGTCCGAGGAAACCGCAGCGGAATCCGAATCCGAGAGCTACGGACGACTCCGGCATGAATGTCAGAGACGCGTCGTTGAGCTGCAGTTTCTCAAGCGATGCCCTGAGGTTCTCGTAGTCGGAAGGGTCTATCGGATAGACACCGGCAAACACCATTGGCTTCACCTCCTGGAAACCCTCTATGGCTTTGTCGCATGGCTTTGCCACATGTGTTATGGTGTCGCCCACCTTAACCTCTTTCGAGTCCTTTATGCCGCTGATGATGTAGCCCACATCTCCTGCCGACATCTCCTGTCGCGGCACCATGTCCATCTTCAGCACGCCTATCTCGTCGGCATCGTATTCCATACCGGTGGCGAAGAGTTTCACCTTGTCGCCCTTGCGTATCCTGCCGTTCTCTATCTTGAAATAGGCTATTATGCCGCGGAAGGAGTTGAACACCGAGTCGAAGATCAGCGCTTGCAGCGGTGCTTCCCTGTCGCCTTTGGGTGCGGGAATCCTCTCTACCACTGCCTTGAGGATGTCCTCCACGCCCTCGCCGGTCTTTCCTGAGGCGCGTAGGATGTCTTTCCTGTCGCATCCGAGCAGTTCCACTATCTCGTCCTCCACCTCGTCGGGCATTGCCGACGGCATGTCTATCTTGTTCAGCACGGGTATTATCTCAAGGTCGTGCTCTATAGCCATGTAGAGGTTTGAGATGGTCTGCGCCTGCACTCCCTGCGATGCATCCACCACGAGTATTGCGCCTTCACAGGCGGCTATCGAGCGCGACACCTCATACGAAAAGTCGACGTGTCCCGGAGTGTCAATAAGATTCAGCGTGTATTCGGTGCCATCATGCTTGTAGAGCATCTGTATGGCATGGCTTTTTATGGTAATTCCTCTCTCTTTCTCCAGTTCCATATCGTCGAGCATCTGCCCTTCCGTAATCTGTATTGTGTTCGTATGCTCCAGCAGACGGTCTGCAATAGTCGATTTCCCGTGGTCTATGTGCGCAATGATACAGAAGTTCCTTATCTTGTCCATCTATGATTTATGAGGCAAATATGCCTAATATTTACTGCTCTGTCAGCCTAAAAAACTTGATTTTTGTTATGCAAAATTAACAGATAAAATTAATATACAAACAAAAAGTGAAAAAAAATCAATGATTTTAATCTTTTTTCACTTTTTGATATAAAATTAGAAAACTGAGTATGTCAATTTTGTTACTACATATTCATAAGGTGTTTGAAGCGCATTCCTTCAGCCAATTGGTCGGAAACGTCTTTGCCGGCAACGAGCGTTGCAAGCTCGTAAGCGAATGGGAAGGCGGCGGCAGGGCCTTCGCCTGTGGTGATATTACCGTCAGTTACGAACAGCTCGCCTGTGTAGGTGGCGTCTGCCAGCATTCCCTCGAAGCCCGGATAGCAGGTTGCCTGTTTGCCCTTCAGCACTCCGAGACCGCTCAGCACCACTGCCGGCGATGCGCAGATGGCGGCTATCCTGCCTCCCTTGTCGTTCTGCTTCACGAGAACTTCGCACAGGCCTTTGTGGTTGGCGAGGTTTGTGGCGCCCGGCATACCTCCCGGAAGGAAGAGCAGCTCCGCGCCTTCATAGTCGTTGTCAGCGAAGAGAGTGTCGGCAATGATGGTTACGCCATGAGCAGATTCAACCTCTTTCGTTTCGTTCAGGCTCACAGTAACGACATCCTTGCCTGCCCTGCGCAGCACATCGAGCGGTATAAGGGCCTCTACATCCTCAAAACCGTTAGCAAAAAAAATGTAAATCATAGGTTTATGTTTTTGGAATTATAATTAATCAAGGAGTTAAAGGAGTCAGGAGAGTCAAAGGAGTTAAGGACATTAGATATATAGTTTGTGTTCAGGTAGTTATCTGATAAAAAGCCATTTGTCTTTAACTCCCTT
>JABUUG010000006.1:36840-37876 GCA_021443285.1 Bacteroidaceae bacterium | reverse complement strand
CGCCTTCCTCAAAGCCGAGCTTGTCCATAACCTTTGCTATACGCTCGGAGGCGAAGAGGCGCATGAGCTTGTCTTCAAGAGAGACATAGAATACTGATGATCCCGGGTCTCCCTGACGTCCGGAACGTCCGCGTAGCTGTCGGTCAACACGACGGCTCTCATGCCGCTCGGTACCGATGATTGCCAGACCTCCTGCAGCCTTCACTTCATCTGAGAGCTTGATGTCCGTACCACGACCTGCCATGTTCGTGGCAATGGTAACGGTCTTCCCGAGACCAGCCTTTGCCACAATGTCAGCCTCGCTTTGGTGGAGTTTTGCATTAAGCACCTGACAAGGAATCTTGTTGATGTCGAGCATTCTCTTCAGGAGTTCTGAAATCTCTACAGAGGTAGTACCGACGAGCACTGGACGCCCCTGATTTATCATCTCCAGAATTTCTGCAATCACTGCATTATACTTCTCGCGGTTCGTCTTATATACACGGTCGTCGAGGTCGTGGCGTGCTATAGGACGGTTGGTGGGAATCTCCACGACGTCGAGTTTGTATATGTCCCAGAACTCTCCTGCTTCGGTGATGGCAGTACCCGTCATACCTGCCAATTTGTGGTACATACGGAAATAGTTCTGCAGTGTTATGGTGGCGAAGGTTTGTGTTGCCTCCTTTATCTTCACGTGTTCCTTTGCCTCAACAGCCTGATGCAGTCCGTCGCTCCACTGTCTGCCCTCCATTATGCGTCCTGTCTGCTCATCGACAATCTTCACTTCTCCGTCGATGACCACATACTCGTCGTCCTTGTTGAACATACAGTATGCCTTCAGAAGTTGGCGTATTGTGTGGACACGCTCGCTCTGTACTGCATAGTAGTTCAGCATGGCGTCTTTCTTTTCCAGTCGCTGTTCGTCTGTCAGTCCCTTTTCATTCTCGAGTTCCGAGAGCTGGGCAGTGATGTCTGGTAGCACGAAGAGGTCTTTCTGTCCTACCTGCTGCGCCATCCAGTCGGTACCCTTGTCGGTCATCTCGCAGGAGTTAAGCTT
>JABUUG010000006.1:27214-33048 GCA_021443285.1 Bacteroidaceae bacterium | reverse complement strand
ATTAATCCTGGCATTTCAGTTGTTATTATTTAATTAATGTATAGCGGAGCTTTTACACTCCATAAAAAAATCTTTCTGTGTGGAGTCTTGCTTGCGACTATCCCACACAGAAAGAAATATACATTCAAGTTTCTCTTTTTCAGTGTGTTGATAGCCTTTAGCCAGCGCAACATCCGCATTTTGCGGTGCAAAAGTAGAAACTTTCCTTATTGTAGAGCCTTTAAGCCCACGCTAAATCTTCATCGTATCTTGCATTTTCTGATTTATATCACAGAATTTCATTACAGTCCGAGCGACTTCTTGATAGCCTCAAGCTTGTTTTCGGCATTCTTGCAGCATCCGTCATAGTCTGCCGCTGCATTCATCTTGTCTTTTATCTCGCAGTAGAACTTGATCTTAGGCTCTGTTCCTGATGGACGGACAGAAATCTTTGTACCGTCCTCGCAGAACCACTGGAGTACGTTGCTTGTTGCCGGCATATCGAGTTTGCCCGTCTTGCCGTCAGCAGTCTTGAAGGTATTGTCGGCATAGTCCTTCCAGAGCACTACCTTCGAGCCGCCGATCTCTGCCGGAGCATTGTTGCGGAAGTCGGTCATCATCTGCTTTATCTCGTCAGCACCGCTCTTGCCCGGCTTCACAACGTTGATTGTAGCCTCCTTTGAGAATCCGAACTCAAGGTAGATGTCCATGAGCAGGTCATAGAGTGTCTTGCCCTGGTCTTTTGCCCAAGCTGCTATTTCGCAGATGAGGCAGATGGATGCAGGAGCGTCCTTGTCGCGAACCTTGTCATATGGCAGGAAGCCGAAGCTCTCCTCGCCGCCGCCGATATATTTCTGCTTGCCTTCAGAAATTGCTATTTCGCGGGCAATCCACTTGAAGCCGGTGAAGCAGTCGCGGCATTCCACTCCGTTCTTCTTTGCCATTTCAGCGATGACCTCTGTCGTTACGATGGTCTTCACGAGGAAATCTGTTGGGTTGAGATTGCCGAGAGCCTTCTTGTTCTTTATTATATAGTAGCAGAACATCATGGCTGTCTGGTTTCCGTTGATGATTACCCACTCGCCCTTCGGGTCGCGGCATACGATAGCGAGACGGTCAGCGTCTGGGTCGGTAGCCACTACGAGGTCGGCATTGAGCTTTGTGCCGAGCTTCATGCCGAGTGTCATTGCCTCTGCGTTCTCCGGGTTTGGAGAAACCACTGTCGGGAAGTTTCCGTCAACAACCATCTGCTCTGGCACCACATTGATATTCTGGAAACCCCATGAACGGAGGCAGAGAGGCACGATTACGCGGCCTGTGCCGTGCATTGCAGAGTAAACGATGTTGAGGTCCTTCTGGCGGTTTATCACATCCTGGTCGATGAGAGCTTCCTTTGCAGCCATCATGTAGTCGAAGTCCATTTCACCGCCGATAATCTTGATGAGGTCAGCGTTTGGCTCAAACTTCACATCTTCAATGGCAACCTTGTTCACCTCGTCTATGATGCCCTTGTCATGTGGTGCAAGCACCTGTGCGCCGTCCTCCCAGTAAGCCTTGTAGCCGTTGTACTCTTTCGGGTTGTGCGATGCCGTTACGTTCACACCAGCCTGTGCGCCGAGCTGACGGATGGCGAATGAGATTTCAGGTGTCGGGCGCAGACTCTCAAACAGATAAGCCTTGATGCCGTTGGCAGAGAAGATGGCTGCCACAGTCTCTGCGAACAGGCGGCTGTTGTTGCGGCAGTCATGACCTACGACAACGGAGATATTCTCCCTGCCGGCGAAGTTCTTGTTGATATAGTTGGCGAAGCCCTGAGTAGCCATGCCCACAATGTATTTGTTCATGCGGTTTGTACCGGCGCCCATAATGCCGCGCAGACCGCCTGTGCCAAACTCAAGGTTCTGGTAGAATGCATCAATGAGGTCAGATTTGTCCTCATTTTCAAGCATTGCCTTTACCGCTGACTGTGTTTCTTCATCAAAAAGAGGCGAGAGCCATTTCTTAGCCACTTCCTCACACTGTTTTACCAATTGTGTGTCCATTTGTGTTATAGTTTAATCGTTTAAATGTCGCAATTTCTGCGCAAATATACATTAACAGATGCTTTTCTGCAAACAAATCAAAGAAAAACGTCAGACAAGTCTTTTTTATTGACTATTTATTAATGATTATTGATTAATTCGGGGCATATATCAAAGCCCTTTGTTATACATGAGTTGATTACGACTTCAGAAAAGCTGGGGAAATTGTAGCATTACACAAACTTTCTTAAACCCAAATAGTCCATTAGAGAATGATTTGTGTTGAATCTTATTTTTGAATAGCTTTTTTGTCCATTTAATTGAGCAATGGGGTTCCATTGTGATTGAGAATAGGCAAAAAAGATAGCGAAAAAAGTACTGGAGTAAGTGGCAAATATAGGTTTGTTTCTTATGCGGAAGTGCTGTAGAAATGAGAACATCCACTGAGGCAAGCAATCACAATATGCAGAAACACAAAAAACGAAATCAGGAGGGAAGTCCGCTTCCCTCCTGATTTCGTTTCAGGGTTATTCATTCTTTTGGAAAAGAATTTCTTATATTATTTAACAACATACCCAGGGTTCTGGTAAGCAACACGCTCATCTTCTGTCATCACGAGAGCGTCAATCTGTCCCTGTGGAATTGGAGAGAGCCAGTGCTTCTTCTCGATCTTACGTGTGAAGGTCTGTGGAGAGTGGTCAGAGTAGTTTACGCCGCACTGTGTGTATGTGGTTGCTCTTTCCTCCCATGTCTGTGTACGGATGAGGTCGTTGCGACGCATGCACTCACCGTAGAGCTCGCGCATACGCTCGTCGAGAACGTAGTCGATGGTGATAGTTGCAGGCATAGCATCAACCAATGCCTGGCTGTAGTCAACAACAAGTGGTTGTCCACCATTCTGGCTGTAGCTCCATTTGCCGGCACGCTCGCGCAGCGGTTTGAGCATATCGTGTGCGTTAGTCTGGTTATTCAGTTTCACAGCAGCCTCAGCAGCGATGAGGTAGAGCTCAGAGAACTTCGCGATAACAAATGGACGTGTGATGGCGCCGTTTGGAGAACCCATACCGCCATTGTTGTCTGTACGGTATGTGCCGAGCTTCCAGAGGTTTGGATACAAACGACGGTTGAAGTCCTTGAGGTTTACAACAAAGTCTGAGCGTCCAGGAACTTCACCTGCACCAACATTGTTCTTTGTGTTGGAAGTGTAGTTTACTGCGTCGTTGAATTCGAATGAAAGGGCTGCATCGCCTTCCTTGATATTCATGCCATTAGCATTAACGACTTCCTTGGCAGGAACACCTGCACGGTTGAAGTTTGCACGGAATGTGAGCACGAATGTCGCATCGCGGCGCGAGTCTCTCTCATCGGCGAAATACTTGGAGAACACCTCATGTGTCGGAGCCATACGTGTCCATGGGCGGCCATAAGCCTGAGCAGCTTCGCGCTGTACTGTAGAGATAGTACCATCACCGTTTCTCAGGTCTGTGTAGTTACATGTGGCAAACCATACGCAGAAGTTGTCAGGAGCGCCACCACTTGCGTAGCCATGGTTCTGTGCGTCATACTCTTCGCTCTTCTCTGTGTGGTCAGCATAGAGCATCTGCTCCTTGTTGTGGTCGTTAGCTCCGAGATGTGCCTCATAGTAAGTAGGCATCAGGTCGTAAACACCCTTATTGTCGATTGCAGCTTTTGCTGTGTTGTAAGCCTTTTCAAAGTATGTCTTTGCGTCTGCGGCATTACGTTCACAAGCTGGATATGTATCGATTTTCTTTGGGTTCTCAAGCCACCAGCCGTAGGTGAGATATGCCTTGGCGAGGAAGAGGCGGGCAACGTTCTTTGTCAGAGCACCAGTCTTACGCGGTGTTTCAGGCAGTTTGTCAACAGCCAGCTCCAGGTCTGGGAAGATACACTTTGTATATACCTCAGCAACAGTGTTGCGGACAGAGGTACGGGCGGCAGTAGTGTTGAACTTCAGTTCGCCGGAACCAAGGTCGAGTGGCACACCACCGTAAGCCTGAACGAGGTGGAAGTAGTCGAATGCACGGAAGAAGTGAGCCTCTGCTACGAGAGATTCCGACAGACCTGTCGACGCGGCATTCTCAATGATACCGTTGGCAGTGTTGATGTTAGAGAAGCATACGCCCCACATTGCGTCTGCACGGCAAGAAGACGGGTTGACGTTGCCTGACTCATCATAGTCGTTATCCTTGAAGTTTCCGTCAGCAGACTGTCCCCATGTATATTCGTCAGTACCGTTCTCCTGATAAGCATAGTAATACTGTCCGAAGAAGTATCTGGTGTGGGCATACAGGGAAGTCAGACCTCCCTCAACGCCTTTTTCTGTTGAGAAGAAAGAGGGGTCGTAAGACGAACGTGGCTGCTCATCAAGAATATCACCGCAGGATGTTGCAGTAAGAGCTGCTACTGCCGTCAGGCCCATTATGGAATATTTTATGTAGTTTTTCATTGCTATTTCACTTTTTAGATGATTATAAAGTAATGTCTTTTTATCCGTAAGTATAGAACCTCACTTTAGAAAGAGAAGTCAAGACCGAAGATGTAGTTGCGTGTGAAAGGAGCGTTGGTACCAACAACCGGGATGGCGTGTCCACCCATTGTTGTGGCGTTGAACTGTCCGTCGTTAGACATTGCGTTTGGCTCTGGGTCTTGTCCGCTGAGAGAGGTGTACTTAGACGCTGTAACAGGGTTCTGTACTGTGGCATAGAGACGCAGGTTCTTGATGCCGAGGCTCTTCAGGACCTTCTTTCCGAATGTGTAGCTGAGAGTGATAGAGCGGATCTTGAAGTAGCCGGCATCCATGAGTCCGAGAGTGGAAGCATACTTCTGGTTGTCGCCTGAGAGGACACCTGCCGGATTCGGGAAGTCTGCACCGGTATTTGTTGGTGTCCAGTAGTCAACATCCACGTTGCCACGACGACCAGTGAGCAGGTTCAGATATCCACTTCCACCGTAGAGGGTTGAGATAATCTTACCGCCAATCTTGAACGAACCGATGATAGAAAGCTCGAAGCCCTTGTATGCAACGCTGGTGTTGAAACCACCGATAACGTCCGGGTCAAGATCCTGAACAACTCTGTCTTCTGCACCGATGGCACGCAAAGGCTTGCCAGTCTCGTCGCGCTCGATGTTATCGTAAGCAACCTTTATCATACCTACGTTTCCACCTGGCTCAAGTATGTCGAGGTATTTGTAGTCCGGGTCACTCTCATTCCAGAGGCCAACCTTCTTGTAGTCGTAGATTGAGTTGATAGAGTGACCTATGAACCAACCGTTAGCCTCGTCGCCCTTGTAGTTAGGGTCGTCTGTTTCAACCGCGAGCTTTGTAATCTTGTTGCTGTTTGTGTAGAAGTTCAAACCAGCCTTCCATGTCCAACCGTTGAGGTTGTCCAGAATAGTACCGTTGATGCTGAACTCAAAACCGTTGTTCTTTGTCTCACCGACGTTGCTCATCTGTGAGCTTACACCAGATGTGCTTGGCAGGTTAACTGCGAGAAGAAGGTCTTTTGTCTTCTGTGTGTAGCCTTCGATAGTACCGTAGATACGACCGTTGAGGAATGAATAGTCGAGACCGAAGTTCCATGTCTGTGAGTACTCCCAGCCAAGATTTGTATTAGGCAGACCACTTACATAATAGCCCTTCACGAAGTCATCGCCGAAGTTATAGTAGCGTGTACCGAGCGTACCGAGTGTAGAGTATGGGTTGATAGACTGGTTAGATGTTTCACCGTAACCAACACGTATCTTCAGATTGTCAATCCACTCCACATTGCTCATGAAGCTCTCGTTGTGGATGTTCCAACCAACAGAAACTGC
>JABUUG010000006.1:10852-26075 GCA_021443285.1 Bacteroidaceae bacterium | reverse complement strand
GATAGACAGAACGGCTATTTCTTTGAGGTGCATCCCGACCCCGACAACGCCCTGAGCGACGGCCCGAACATGCTCTGCCTCGACAAGCTTGAAGAGGTAATAAGAGAGATTATTGCCTAAAGCCAAGCAGGTTACAGACCTTAACGATTGTTTATCTCCCACCAAGAAAATGAAAAAATTCCTTTTGAACATTTTTGCGGTCGCTGTTCCCGCAATAGTGATACTGGTAGCAATAAGCTGGTATTGTATAACATCCCTGAAGCGGTCGGACTTCAGGCTGTCTGAAGACACGCACACCATAGTTATCGGGCCGTCGACGACAGGCTGTGCCATGAATGAAAAATACCTCAACAGGTTTGAAAACCTCTCAAGAGACGGAACAGCCCTGGATTTCACTGTCCCCCTGTTGCCCCGAATCCTCAAAGAGAATCCGCAGATTGACACCGTGCTTATCAACCACGGCAGATTTCAATTCAGGTACCAGAAGAACATTTCCGTCAAGCATCATTCTTCACAATGGATAAGACACCATCTGCCCTTCATATTTTATGACACAGAACCGTCCCGCCTGAAGGATTATTTCCTGTCGTCAAACTTCTACTGCGCCATACTGAACCCCGAACTGCTTCTTGTGCTATCCAACAGGTCAAAAATGAAAAATTTTGACATTGGCTTCACAGAGATAACACGCGACAACCTGAACAACCGTGATGCTCAATGGAGCATTGCATGGTATGACAGCCTGAAAAGAGAACACGGCGGCAACGATTACTCAAAAGAATATCTCCGGGAACACTATTCATCGGCAGACTATTGGGCAAGGAAGGCGATTGAAATATGCAAACAGAACAACGTGGTGCCAGTACTGTTCTTCACCCCGCTCTACCAATACGACAGATGGTTTACGATGAAAAGTTTCTGCGACTTCATCAGAGACTATGAAGAAAACACTCTTATCTCCGACTACGAAGACTTCAAGTTTCCCGATGACACATACTATGGGGATGTGCACCACCTGAACAAGAAAGGTTCCATATATTTCACCTCGCACATAGCCAACAACGGACTGAAAACACAGACCCTGAAGGAATGGCTGAAAGAGAAAGACAACGAATGAATCAACATATATAATGAAGTTAAAGGAGTTAAGGGAGTTAAAGACAAATGACTTTTTCTCGGATACAGATTAGACTCAAACCTCAACGCTAATGTCCTTAACTCCTAAAATATCTCCTCCAACTCGCTTGACTTCCCACATAAACCACCATGCTTTTCAACTCCCTACAGTTTCTCATCTTCTTCCCATGCATCTGTTTGGTGTACTGGACACTTGACCACATCCTGCCACAAAGATACCGGCTGACAGTATGCAATCTGATGCTTCTTGCAGCAAGCTACTATTTCTACATGTGCTGGCAGCCCACATACGCACTGTTGCTGCTGGCAAGCACAGCCATAACCTATCTCGCCGCACTGGCGATAGCCTCAGCGGACGACAAAGACAGGAAAAAAGGGTTTCTCACTGTCAGCATAGTGCTGAACCTCGCCATCCTCTTCTTCTTCAAATACTTCAACTTCGCCGCCGAGTCTGTAACGACCCTGCTGACCTCCACGGGAGTGAAGATGGACGTGCCGGGACTCAATGTGCTGCTGCCCGTCGGCATATCATTCTACATCTTCCAGGCGTTGGGATATTCCATTGACGTCTATCGCGGACAGATACAGGCGGAAAGGAATTTCTTCACATACGCACTGTTCGTCAGCTTCTTCCCACAGCTCGTGGCAGGCCCTATAGAGCGCAGCACCAACCTGCTGAACCAGTTTAAGGAGAGGCATAGGTTTGACTACGACTTCGCGATGTCCGGCTTCAAACTCATGCTGTGGGGCTATCTGATGAAAATATGCATGGCAGACAGGGCAGCCGTATATGTTGACAAGGTCTTCGACAACCTGTCAAACCCGGAAGGATACAGCACACTGCTCGCAAGCCTTTTGTTCACCATACAGATTTACGGCGACTTTGCCGGATACACCTTCATCGCAATAGGATGCGGCAGAATACTCGGATTCTCACTCAACGACAACTTCCGCCGGCCATATTTTGCAGTGTCTATCACCGACTTCTGGAGACGCTGGCACATTTCGCTGAGCACATGGTTCAGGGACTACGTCTATTTCCCACTGGGAGGAAGCAAGACCACAAAGGCGAAAACATACAGAAACCTCCTGATAACATTCGGCATCAGCGGACTGTGGCACGGGGCAAACTGGACATTTGTGCTCTGGGGCTTCATCCACGGAGTGGTGCAATGTATTGAACGCGCCCTTGGCTACAACAAAAAGATATGGCACTCGTGGCAGAAGGCGCTGCACATCCTTATCACACTGTTCATCGTAAACATCACATGGGTATTGTTCCGCGCCAAAGACATCGGCGAGGCGATTACAGCCATACGGCTGATGTTCGTTCCATCATTCCCTTCCCTCCTTACAAGAGACAAATTCTGCATACTCGTGGTCTGTATTGTCGGCACCATCGTATTTATCAAGGAAACCATTGACGAAAGAAAAACAAACATAGCCATACTCAACAACAAATTCGTGTCCAACTATCTGTGGCCCATATTCCTGCTGGTTTGCATCGGAATGTTCGGAATGATAGAGGGCGGACAGTTCATCTACTTCCAGTTCTGAGAGATATGGAGTTAATGATAGTAAATAACCCACCATGCATAGATTTATCAAGGAAACGGCATTGTTCCTCTTACTGATAGTTGTGGGGTTAGGTGTTCTGTACAACCTTCCCCGAAACCCTAACAACTATATGATTGAGTATGATGTCAAAATGAGAATGGTGGAGGACCCCGACCGCCCTTCTGCCATAATTCTGTTGGGGGGCAGCGCAACGGCCTTCGCATACAATTCCGAAATGCTGCAGGACTCTGTCGGAATACCCGTAATCAACGCAGGACTGCACGCTGGCATAGGGCAACAGCTGATCGTTGACGACCTGATTCCCAGACTGCACAAGGGCGACATCGTGATATATTCGCCCGAATACTCATCCTACGGCCATGGCGACAAGGCGGTCAACGACCTTCTGAAATATTCGGATATGCTCGACAAGTCGCGCCTGCAACTGAAGCACTGGTATAATGTATTGAACAACCTCCCCTTCGAACTGGTCTCTAACATCAAGTATCTTCTGAGCGAGATCAGGGGTAACAACACCGAGTCCATCATTTACGATGTAGGGTTCTTCAACGACAACGGAGACATCACCGTCCACTGGTCGAAGGATGACAAACGATACAACGGCGAACAGGCGGGAATAGATGTCAGTCCTGCTGACACTGCATCCGTGAACCATGTTCTGGCGGCACTACAGGGAACTGAGGTTTACTACTTCCCACCGCCATTGGCAGAAAGCTCATACCTCAAACTGAAACCTATAATAGACGAGATAGGCGCTATGTTCAGGAATAACGGCATCCCCGCCATCTGCAATGCCAGCGAAGAGGTTTACCCCGACACGACATTCTATGATACCCGGTACCACCTGAGAGGAATCGGGGCGGAGGAACGCACAAAACATCTCATCTCACTACTTAAACAACGCGGAATATGCTGTTCAACTCATTAGAATTCCTCCTGTTCCTTCCGATAGTATTCGCCGCATACTGGAGTCTGCGTTCATGGAAATGGCAGAACGTTCTTGTTGTTGTCGCCAGCTATGTCTTCTACGGCTGGTGGGACTGGCGCTTCCTCCTGCTCATCTCCTTTACCACCGTTTGCAGCTTCCTGAGCGGCGTATGGATGGACAAGCTCGGCACCGACACTCCCCGAACAAGGTCGTACTGCAAATGGATAAGCGCGGGAAACATCATAATCAACCTCAGCATTCTCGGCGTTTTCAAGTATTTCAATTTCTTTGCAGACAGCTTCGCCGACCTAATGTCTGCCTTCGGCTGGAATGTGGACAGGATAACGCTTAAGGTGATTCTGCCTGTCGGAATATCGTTCTACACGTTTCAGGCACTCAGCTACTCCATAGATGTATACAAAGGGAAGATTAAGGCGACAACGGATGTCGTGGCGTTCTTCGCATACATCAGCTTCTTCCCGCAACTCGTTGCCGGTCCGATAGAACGCGCCACAAACCTTCTGCCACAGTTCCTCAGGGCAAAGACCTTCGACTACCAGCTGGCAAAAGACGGCGCAAGGCTCATACTCTGGGGATTCTTCAAGAAAATCTGTGTGGCAGACAATGCGGCAAAAGCTGTTGATGCCATATACGGCAACATCGACGGCTCCAACTCCACCATGCTGTGGATTGCCGCCATCCTGTTCACCTTCCAGATATACGGCGACTTCTCCGGCTACAGCGATATCGCCATAGGCACGGCAAGGCTGTTCGGAGTGCGACTGCTGAAGAACTTCAATCTGCCGTACATCTCAAGAGACATCGCCGAGTTCTGGCGCAGATGGCATATCTCCCTCAACAAATGGTTTATAGACTATATCTATATCCCCCTCGGAGGCAGCCGCGTGTCGAAGGCAAAGGTCCTGCGCAACACATTCGTCATATTCCTCGTCAGCGGACTATGGCACGGGGCAAACTGGACCTTCATCCTCTGGGGCCTGTACCATGCCCTGCTCTTCGTCCCCCTAATTCTGCTCGGCAAAAACCGCAAGAACATGGATGTGGTGGCGGCAAACACCGTCTTCCCCTCGCTGAAAGAGCTTTTGCAGATTGCCGGCACCTTCGCCCTCGCCGTCATCGGCTGGATAATATTCAGGGCAGACAACCTTACGCAACTGTCCCAAATAGTCGGCAAACTGCTGAATCCCGACTGTTACGGAGCGTATCAGGGCAATATAGGCGGGGCCGCGATAGTCTCGATTGCCATACTGGTAACTCTCGAATGGTTTTTCAGGAAGGAAGACTGCCCGTTGCGGATTCCCTCCAGATACAAGGCAGTCCGCTGGGCAGGCTATTATTTCGTGGCAATGTACACCATCCTCCAATACCAGGTGGCGCAGCAGTTCATCTATTTCCAGTTTTGAGGAAGGGGAGTGAAAAACAAGAATAAAGCCCTGATATTCAAAAATTAAACTTTAATTTTGCCGCATAAATAAAGCAAAATATAATCCGTAAACAATGGCTATCAGCAATAACTTCAACAAACAACTTCCCAAAATAAGGGAATGTTTCGCCAAGCATCCTGTAGAACGAGCATGGTTGTTCGGGTCGTTCTCTCGCGGAGAGGAAAGACCTGACAGCGATGTGGATTTCCTTGTGGAATATACACCAAAAGAGAATCTGTCGCTGTTAGAGATTGCAGGATTGTGGAGGTCATTGCACGACCTGTTGGGACGTGAAGTGGATGTGGTGGAAAACGGCTACCTGATGCCTTACGCAGAAAAAACGGCAAACAACGACAAGATATTGATTTATGAGAGAACGGCCAAGAGATAAGGCAAGACTCAAACATATACTTGAGGCTTGCGATATCATCACTGATGCAGTAAAGAAATTCGGTTTTGAAGCCATTCAAGCAGAACCAATAATGCTGCATGGATTGGTGAAGCAAATTGAAATAATAGGCGAAGCAGTATACATGCTTTCCAAAGAATTCAAAGAGCAGAATCCTGTTGCACCATGGCAACAGATAGAAGATATGCGACATATACTCGTTCATGACTATTACAGAATAAACTACTCTACACTGCGAGTGGTTGTAGAAAAAGATTTAGCAGAACTTATTCCTAAGATTCAAGACTTATACGATAAAGAATAACTCTGCTGGTTTTTAGAGGGGAATATTTTTGCAACTAATCCGCTACAGATTGACACACCATGAACTGGATTCTGCTCATAATAGCCGGTTGCTGCGAGACGGGCTTTGCCTTCTGTCTCGGAAAGATGAGGGAGGTGGAAGGCGCGGCGTGGTACTGGTGGTGCGCGGCCTTCGTGCTGTTCCTGTTTGTCAGCATGGCACTGTTGGCGAAGTCCATACAAACTATTCCCATAGGCACTGCATACCCAGTGTGGACAGGCATCGGCGCAGTAGGCACAGTGGTCGTCGGCATCTTCTACTTCCATGAGCCCGCCACCTTCTGGCGACTGTTCTTCTGCACCACACTCATAGCCTCGGTGGTAGGGCTAAAGATGGTAAACTGATAGTGATAGGAAAATGCAAAATGCGCAAGCCCGAACTGACGGACTTGCGCATTTTGCATTTTGGGGAACTATAGTGTCAAGACTTACTCGGCATCATGCTCAGAAGAGACATAGTGCAGAAACGCCCTATACACAATCATGATGTATAACAGAAAGGCAACACTTATCCAGATGTAGTAATAATCCTTGTTATTCTGACAGAACTCCAAGTAGGAGGGCATTATGATTGCCACGAAATAAGCGCAACAGACTATCACCAAAAACAAGATATAGTTTGAGGTGTTACGCTTATCTTTGAAGCAGTACCTCCCCTTATTGTCTTTTGGCACAAGAATAGCAGCCCCCACTATTGCTATAGGTATTGCTTTTATTCCAAAAGTGGGAAACATCAATATACAAAGATATGATGCCACTCCCAAAGTGAGTAAGAATGAGAATGAATTAAAAGTGGAAAATGGATTGTATTGCTTTTTCATAGTAACATAGTTAAACTACGGCGGCGAAGAGTGCTTCATAGACGCAGCTGCCTACACCGAAGAGGAGTATGCCGAGCGTGCAGACAACGAGTGTGAGCTTGGTGTTGCCGTCCATCTGGAAGGTGGGCAGCGGCTCATCGCTGTTCTTTATGTACATAGCCTTCACGATGAGGAGGTAGTAGTAGAGTGACACTACGGTGTTGATGAGGGCGATGAACACTATGAAGTATGGCAGCCATGTGGTGGCACCGTCGCAGGCGGCGAGGAAGACGAAGAACTTGGAGAACATTCCGGCAAACGGCGGGATGCCACCGAGCGAGAAGAGGGCGATGGTCATGAGGAACGCCATCTTCGGGTTCTTCTGGTACATGCCGTTGTATGCGTCCATGTCTGTGCGTCCGCCGTTGGCGTTCTCAACAGATGCGATGATGGCGAACACCGACATATTTGCCACGATATAGATAAGCACATAGTACATGAGCGCTGTCATGCTCATCACATAGTTTCCGCCGATAGCCACAAGCATGATATAACCTGCCTGTGAGATTGAGGAGAACGCCATGAAGCGCTTCAGCTCCGACTGGCGGATAGCCATGAGGTTAGCCACTGTGATAGAGAGCACGACGAGGATAACCATAGCCATTGTCCAGTATGGTGCGAGCGCGCCAAACACCTTGTAGAGCAGTGCCACGAGCGTGAAGGCTGCAGCACCCTTCGAGATGACGCTGAGGTAGCCGGTGACTGTTGTCGGCGCACCCTGATAGGTGTCGGCAGTCCAGAAGTGGAACGGCACGAGCGAAATCTTGAAGCCCAGACCGGAGATGAAGAATATCATGCCCATAACGGTCATTGCGGACGGGGCAAGGCGTGCGGTGAAGTCGGTGAAATAGAGTGTGCCGGTAGCACCATAGAGGAACGATATGCCATAGAGCATCACGGCAGACGAGAATGTGGCTGTGAGGATGAACTTGGCGGCAGCCTCTGCCGACTCCTTGCGGCACTTGTCGAGGGCCACCATGCAGCCCATAGGCACAGACGCCATCTCAAGTCCGAGGAAGAACATTAGGAACGAGCCTGCGCTCATCATCATATACATGCCGAGCAGGGTTGAGACGACGAGGAGATAGAACTCTCCCTCCACCTTGCGGGCTTCGGTGTTCTCAAGCCAGTTGCGCGACTGCAGCACCACAATCAGCGAGCCGAAAGTGAGCACTGCCTTCATCATGTTTGCAGCAGGCGTAGCAGCGTAGAGCCCTCCGAAGGCTGTCACGAGCCCCCCGGCCCCCTGA
The DNA here is from genome assembly GCA_021443285.1 of Bacteroidaceae bacterium. GTDB lineage: Bacteria > Bacteroidota > Bacteroidia > Bacteroidales > Bacteroidaceae > Prevotella. The sequence goes on along the minus strand of JABUUG010000006.1, from coordinate 18,126 downwards.
AGGGGGAGAACGGCGATGGCAACAGTAGTGGCGAGCAGCAGGAGGCAGACGAATGGGTTGAACCATTTGCGCTCCTTTCCGTGCGACGCGAAGTCTGCAATGAACACAAGCACCAGAACGGCCATCAGCACCGCCTCTGGTATCATATTTAGAAATTGACTGTAATTCATAGATTCATTTACTATTTGACTATTTAGCTATTTAGCTATTTAGGATTATTTAGTTATTTATCTATTTTATAATTGAGCCTTTAACGTGCCATTGCCTAATTGATTAGAGCAAGCTGGTTAATAATCGGTTCTACGCCGTTCTCTATGACCTTGCTTGCCCACAGCGGGAATGAACCGAGACCAGCTACGCAGGCGATGAGGCAGCATACGGCGAACTTCTCGTCCCATGTGGCGTCGGTAAGCTCCTCATAGTGAGGATTTGTAACCTTGCCGAAGAGGATGAAGCCCACTGTACGGAGGATGTAAACGGCAGTAACCACGATTGACGTACAGGCGATGACGGTGCAGCAGCGGTGGAATGTGTCAGGATTCTCAAATGAGCCGACGAAAATCGTCATCTCTGCGATGAAGCCAGAGAAGCCCGGCAGACCGAGGTTTGCAAGACCAGCCATGACATAGCCTACGGAGAGGAACGGCATAATCTTCATAAGTCCGCCCAACTCACGGATGTCGCGGGTGTGTGTGCGGCCGTAAATCATACCGATGAGGGCGAAGAAGAGGGCCGTCATCAGACCGTGGGAGAGCATCTGGAGGATAGCACCCGTGCAAGACACCTTTGTCATCATGAGCAGTGCGAAAAGCACGAGTCCGCAGTGAGACACCGAAGAGTAAGCGTTGATGAACTTGAGGTCTGTCTGCACACAGGCAGAGAACGCTCCATAGACAACGGAAATAGTGGTGAGGATGAGGAATATCCACGCCAGCTGGTTAGTAGCCTCAGGGAGCAGGAACATGGCTATACGGAAGCATCCGTAGCCTCCGAGCTTCATAAGCACACCGGCATGGAGCATAGACACCGATGTAGGCGCGCATCCGTGACCGATAGGAGACCATGTGTGGAACGGGAAGAGTGCGCCAAGCACACCGAAACCGATGAACACAAAGGGGAAGAGCACCGTCTGGACAGCAACCGGGATAGCCAGCGCGCCATTGGTATGGTTGGCGATGTCGATGATGTTCATGGTAGTGGCACCGCTGAAGAAGTAGATGCCGACAAGTCCGACGATGATGAGTGCCGAACCTCCCATAAGCATCAGCGTGAGCTTCATGGCTGCATACTCCTTGCGGCCCGAACCCCAGTAGCCGATGAGCAGGTACATAGGGATGAGCGCCACCTCATAGAACATGAACATCGTGAAGAGGTCTATGCTGATGAAGAAGCCGTAAACACCTGTGGAGAGCAGCGTGAACCAGAGGAAGAACTCCTTGGTGAGCGGCTGAAGCTTCCACGAAGCGAATGTACCGGTGAAGACTATGATGCTCGACAGCAGCAGCATGACCACGCTGATGCCATCGACACCGACAGCGTAAGAGATGTGAAGCGGTGCGAACCATACGGTGCTGTATGTGTAGAGCATCTCTGCGTCGTTGCCTGCCGCACGCTGACCGATGAAGTCAATCGTAAGCCAAACGCTCAATGCAACAAGGCAGCTTGCACCAACAACCATCACTGTGCGCACCTGCTCTATGCCGCGTGCAATCCAGAGACCGAGCAGCATGAGAACGGGTATTATAACGAATAATGATAGAATACTCATTTTTGTTTGTCCTTTCTAATCAATTAATTAAAGTGCAAGAAGTATAAGTACCAGTGCCACAGCACCCGTGATGAACCACACAGCGTATGTGCGCACATCGCCGTCCTGCCATGAGCGTATGCTCTCGCCACCCTCGTTTGCGCCCCAAGCGGTGAAGTCGATGAGACCGTTGATGATGTGCTCATCAATCCATGCCACGGGCTTTGAAACGAAGCGGAAGAGAATCTTGTGGGTAACAAACTGATAAACCTCGTCCATATAGAAACGCTTGTATGCCCAGCGGTGGAGACGAGGCGCAAGAGAGTACATCTTGTCGGCAATGGGCTGCTCCTCACCCTTGAAGATATATGTGGCAAGGGCGATGGAGATGATTGCGATGACTGTAGAAGTGGCAGCCACCTGTGTGTCGAAGTGTATGCCGTAGTGTGTGCCGCTGGCAGTAACGAACTGTCCGAAGCTCCAAGCGTCGGTATTGATGCCGAAGCCGCCAAGCGTCGATACGATACCAACGCCAACAGTGATGACACAAAGGAATATAAGTGGGAACTTCATTGCCCATGAGTGTTCCTCCGGACGATGGTGCTCATGCAGCTCCTTGTTCTCCGTACCCCAGAAAATGCCGTAGTACAGGCGGAACATATAGAACGCTGTCATGGCAGCGACACCTGTCATCCACCATCCGCAGATTGGCGAATAAGCGAAGCAGGCGGTGATAATCTCATCCTTCGAGCTGAAGCCTGAGAAGAAAGGAATACCCGCAATGGCAAGGCACGAGATGAGGAATGTCCAGTGGGTAACGGGCAGATACTTGCGCAAACCGCCCATAGCCGACATCTCGTTGGAGTGTACTGCATGGATGATGCAGCCGGCACCAAGGAAGAGGCACGCCTTGAACATGGCATGGGTGAAGAGGTGGAACATAGACGCCATATAGCCGAGCTGTGCATGGTTGTCGAGGACTCCTTCTCCGTGATGGTTAGGCAGACACACGCCGAGAGCCACCATCATGAAGGCTATCTGCGAGATTGTGGAGAACGCCAGCACACGCTTGATGTCGCTCTGCGCGCAGGCTATCGCCGCCGCATAGAAGGCTGTGAACGCTCCCACAACAACAACGATTGACATCTGGTTTGGCGCATACTCTATCCACAACGGGAAGAGGCGTGCTATCTGGAACACACCTGCCACAACCATCGTGGCGGCATGGATGAGGGCAGACACCGGCGTAGGGCCTTCCATAGCGTCAGGGAGCCATATATGGAGAGGGAACATAGCCGACTTACCGGCACCTCCGATGAACATCAGCACAAGGGCTGTAGGCAGGATAAAGCCGCAGGCAGCCATAGCGCGCGAGGCATCACAGGCGGTGAACGCTGTGCAGCCTTCGCCCATAACAATCTCCGTACCGGCAAATGAGAAGTTGAAGCTTCCTGTATAGTATCCGAAAATGAGGATACCCACGAGGAAGAACATATCGGCAAAGCGCGTAACGATAAACGCCTTCTTCGACGCGTGGACAGCGGCTGCCAACGGGTAGTAGAATCCGATGAGCAGGTATGAGCTGACGCCCACAAGCTCCCAGAACATGTACATCTGGAAGATGTTTGTGGCGACAACAAGTCCGAGCATCGAGAAGGTGAAGAGCGAGAGGAATGCGTAGTAGCGCTGGAAACCTTTCTCGCCGTGCATATAGCCGAAAGAATAGATGTGTACCATGAGCGACACCGTAGAGATGACAATAAGCATCATCACTGATATCGGGTCGAGCAGGATACCAAGGTCGAAATGCAGCGAGCCGAGCGGCAGCCATGTCATGTTGTAAGGCACAACAGTGGCGAAAGTGCCGTCAGCAAGACGGTCGGCAGTGAAATACTGGTAGGCGGTGATGTAGCTCAGCAGCGTGACTACACCGAGAGAGCCGGTACCGATAAGCCCAGCAAGCTGGTGCGACCATCCGTTCTTGCCTCTGAAATAGTCTGTCAAACCTATCACAAGGAATGAAAGCAGAGGAAGAAGCAGGATACCGATTGTATATTCGTATTGCATGGTTTTCTGTTTTTATTACTTAAAGTTTGACATTCTGTTACCATTTCATATTCTGAACACTATTGACATCGTCGCTATTGAAGTGGCGGTAGGCGTTGATGATGATAGCCACAGCCACAGCACTCTCCGCGGCACTCACGCCGATGGAGAAGATGGTGAAGAACATACCCTCCATCTGCTCCGGCCAGAGCAGGCGGTTGAAAGCGGCGAAATTCAGGTCAACAGCATTGAGTATCAGTTCCACGCTAACGAGCATGGCTATCATGTTGCGTCGTGTAACGAAACCGAAGACGCCCACGAAGAACAGTATTGCGCTGAGCACAAAGAAACATTCTACTGGTACCATAGTTATTCGTCCTCCTTATGATTACGTGAAACAACAAGTCCTCCGATGATGCAGGCAAGAAGGAAGACAGAAATGAACTCAAACGGCAGCACGTACTGGTATTTCTCAGAACCCACCATCGCTGTGCCGACAGCCTCCATAGGAATCTCCACGTCTGCCTTCGCCACAAACTGGTCTAAGAATGCCGACTTGAGCTGCACCGTTACCACTGTGAGTAGTCCCACAACAGCCACGAGCGCCATCCATCCGAGGCGGCGCATGTTGAGGCTTTCCTTCAGACCCTGAAGGCGGCGCTTGGACACGAGCTGTATGGCGAAGATGTAAATCATCGTCATACCACCGGCATAGATGCTCAGCTGGGCTGTGCCAAGGAATGTGTAGTCGAGCAGGAAATACATGCCGGCAACAGAAAAGAGCACAAAGAGCAGTGCCGTAACAGCACGCATAATGCTCTTGGTGACTACCGAAGCAATGGCGGAACAGACAATCACTGTCGCCAATATTACGAACATTATTACATTTGCCATATTTACTTCTCCTCCTTATTATCAGGTTTCTCTGCCTCTGCAGCAGCCTTAGCCTTTGCAGCCGCCTCAGCCTTAGCCTTGGCCTCTTCTGCTGCCTTGGCAGCCGCCACCTTAGCGTTTTCGGCATATTGTGCCATCTCTGCGTCGGTAGGCGGTACGTTAAGGTGCTGTATCAGCGCGTCGCGGCTGAATGTGGCATTCTCAAAATCGTTAGTAAACTCTATTGCACCGAAGTTGCAGGCATTCACGCAAAGCTGGCAGAACATGCAGTCGCCGAGGTCGTACTGGTAGTCCTGCAAGAGCTTTTTCTTCTTGCCGTCAGCGGTAACAATCATCGTGGATGTTATTTTTATGGAACCGTTTGGACACGCCTTCTCGCAGAGTGTGCAGGCGGTACACTTGTTCTTGCCGTTCTCGTCGGCAGGCATCACGAGTGTTCCGCGATGGCGCTCCGCAATATGCACCGTCTTGCGGTTCTCAGGGTACTGCTCCGTGACCTTGCGCGTCATGTACTCACCCATGGTGATGTCCATACCCGTGAGCAATGTCTTCAGTCCTGCGAGAGCACCTCCAAAATATGATTTGTTGTTAGCCATTGTTAATTACTTTGTTTTAATGGCTGCATCAACACCTACGAGATGCTGCTCAGCCTTGAAATTGCTCTTGAATTTTAATGCGCGCGCCATGATGTATGCCATGACAACCACCACCACTGCGGCTACGGCAATGCCTGAATACAGGCTGCCTACGAGACCGAAGGCTACACAGGCGGTCATCAGCACGAGGTTGAAGAGGGCAAGCGGCATGAGATACTTCCACTCAAGCTTCAGTATCTGGTCGATACGCAGGCGTGGGAAGGTCCACTTTATCCACATCAGCAGCCATACTATCATGAATGCCTTGCCGAGGAACCATACAATGCCCGGTATATAGTCGAGCACGCTGTCAACAGCATCCACACCGATGTGCAGCGGCATCCATCCGCCGAGGAACATCAGCGAGGTGATACCAGCCACGATGAACAGGTTGAGGAACTCTGCAAGATAGTAGAAGCCGAAGCCCATACCGGAATACTCTGTGTGGTAGCCGGCGGTAAGCTCTGACTCTGCCTCTGCAAGGTCGAACGGACCGCGGTTTGCCTCAGCGTTACCTGCTATAAGGAAGATGAAGAAGGCGATGATTGCCGGGATATGCCCCTGGAAGATAAGCCATCCGAAGGCTCCGCTCTGCGCCTCTACAATGCCGCTCACCTGCATGGTGCCTGTAAGGATGCACGCGGTGATAAGGCACAAGCCGAGAGAAATCTCGTAGGAAATCATCTGCACCGCACCACGCATAGCCGACACAACGCCATACTTGTTGTTTGACGACCAGCCGGCGAGGAACACTCCAATCACACCGATAGAGCTCAGCGCGGTATAGAGGAAGATGCCTACGTTGAAGTCCATAATCACAGCCCCGTTGTTCCATGGCAGGAAGGCGAATGCTCCGATAGAGCCGGTGATTACAAGAATAGGAGCTATGGCGTAGAGCAGCTTGTCAGCCTTATCTACAAAGAATATCTCCTTTGTGAGCATCTTCAGCACGTCGGCAAAAACCTGCAGCAAGCCCCACGGGCCTACACGCATAGGGCCGAGACGGCACTGGAAGTATGCACACACCTTACGCTCCATGAATATCAGTGCGATGGCAAGCAGGGCATAGCCTACGATGATGAGCAGCCCCACCAAGACGCACTCGATAGTAATGGCCAACCAGCTGGGACATCCTATAGTGTCCATCAGCAGAGCGTTGAACCATGTGGAAATTATTGAAAAGTCGAACATATATTAATTGTATATAGTAAATTTTCAAATCGTAAACACGACTATCTGTCAATGTCCGGAATTACGTAGTCGAGACCGGCGCCTACAGCAATGAGGTCGGCAACCTTCGAGCCGCTTACCATCTCGTCGAGTGCGCCGACAAGCGACAGTGCCATCGGGCGAATCTTCATGCGGTAGGGCGACTTGTCGCCGCGGCTGTCAAGATATACACCGAACTCGCCGCTCGTGCCTTCCACAGCGAAATACCACTGCCCTTCAGGACACTTGATGATTGGCTTCTGCTTGATGTAGTATTCGCCTTCCGGGATGTTGTCTATGAGCTGCTCGATGATTCTGATAGACTGCTCTATCTCCTTCACGCGGAGGTAGTAGCGTGCCTGAGCGTCGCTTTCATCGAGAATAATCTGGTCCCATTCCACCTTGTCATACATATCGTATGGGTAGTTCTTGCGGATATCGTTTGCCCAACCCGATGCACGGCTGTTGGAACCGCTGCATCCGTACTCTATGCACTGCTCCTTGGTGAATGTGCCTACGCCCTCAAGACGCTGGTGGGTAATCACGTTGTCGCCGAAGACATTCACATACTCCTGCAGTTTCGGCTTGAGGTATTCGCAGACGTTCTTCACATTCTTCTGGAAGTTCTCGTCGATGTCGTCCTGCAGACCACCTATGCGGTAGTAGTTCTGTATGAGGCGTCCGCCCGTAGTCTCCTCCATGGCGTTAAGCACATACTCGCGGTCGCGCATACAGAAGAGGAA
>JABUUG010000006.1:0-7290 GCA_021443285.1 Bacteroidaceae bacterium | reverse complement strand
CACTTTAACTCCTCTTTAACTCCACTTTAACTCCACTTTAACTCCTCTTTAACTCCACTTTCCTTTAACTCCATAATTAATTTACTCCACAGCCTTGATGATATGCACATCGCGCTGTGGGAATGGAATCTCTATGCCGGCATTGTTCAGCGCATTGTAGATCTGCTCCTTCACCATGGCGTTGAACGGTATGCGCTGCTCCACGAGCACCCAGTAGGTGATGAGCAGGTCAACGCTGCTGTCGCCGAAATCCTTGAACACCACATGGAAACCCTTGTCGTTAATTGTGGGGCGGTGCATATGGGCATTAGCCGCCTTGTACTCTGCGTAGAACGCGTTAAGGTGGTCAATGAGCACTGTCCTCACCTGCTCGACGTTGCTGCCGTAGGCAACACCTATAGACAGTTTGACGAGAGTATAGTTGGAGGTGCGGGTGAGGTTGCGGAAGTTCTTGCTGAAGAGCGACCTGTTCAGGAACGCCACTGTGCCGCCATCGATGATTGAAATCTGCGTGCTCTGGTAGGTTATGCTCTCCACACGGCCGAAGGTGCCGTCGCACTCTATATAGTCGCCCACGCGAACGCGGCCGGTCATCAGCGATATGCCGTAGAAGAAGTTCTCGAGCAGTTCCTTCATGGCGAAACCAAGACCTGTGGCAAGTCCGGCGGAGATTACCGAAATTCCGGTCTTAGGCACATTGAAGAGCACGAGGCAGAAGATGAAGTATATACCCCATACGAGCAGGGTCATGGTGTTGTTGGCAAGTGAGATGTTTGCCTGCTGGCGTTTGTGCTTTGTGGCGTGTTGCTCTTTGGTTACGCGATAGCCGGAGCTTACCACATAAAGCACATAGCGGAATATGAAGAACAGGACTCCCGCCACATACAGCTTCATCAACGACATCTGTATCACATCGGGTACATCCAGGAAATCCTTCTCGAAATACTCTTTGCACAGGTTGGCACTATTGAAGAATTCTGCCTCTAAGACCACACTTGCCATAATAGAAACAAGGGCGAGAACCGGTATAAGCGTTATCCTGATGAAATCGTACAGCCAGGTTGAGCTCACGAAATCGCCCTTCCGCATTTGAGCCAGCAGCTGTGCGTCGGTCGTGCCTGCCGGGATGTTGTTCTTCCTGCGAAGGCGTGCCATGAAGCGTGTCTTCTCGTATTTGGCCACAATATCGCGTATGCACACAATGGTCTGGATGAATGTCAGCTGGAAGCTCCACCAGACCATTGTTTCCACAGCCGCAAGCGAGTAGCCCATCCAAGTGGCGGCGGTAGCGTAAACCATTGCCGCCAATGAAATGTAGGAGAACACCAGGTCGCTTTTGGCAAGATGCTCGCGGTGGCGCTTCTGATTGAATATCTGCCAGATGGTGGTGGCAAGCATTATCGGCGGCAACAGAAGGTTGATGATTGAGATTGGCATGAACACGATGCGCATGATTATCACCATGAAAACCATCGTCAGGAACGGAACATAGCTTGCCATGCCATGACGCATCTGCTTGCCCGAAAGGCGGATGGTGAGCGACAGGATTATCACGAACAACAGCCATGCGTATTCATACATGAACGAGGTCGCCATAAGAACCAGATGGTTATGCACCATGGCGAACTTGACCAAGCCTATAGCCACGGCGAAAATCGCCATGCCGAGCGCGTATGATATCATCAGCTTCTTGTCCTCGTATATCTCGTGCTTGCGAACGAAACGGCCCAGCCTCTTGAACATCTTTGGCAGCAGGATAATCAGCAGGTAGCTCAATGCCGAAGCAAGGGCCATGTAGAATATTATCAATATGCTTACATAGGCCACCACCGGACCGCGCCAGTCGCTCTTCGTCTGGAGGCGCGAATACTTGTCCTTGAACTTGTTTTTACCGCTCTGATAGCGCGAAGGCAGCGAGCTCAAGGTCTTGAAATAGTTGTCTCCACCACCTTCTAAAGCAGTCCTGCGCAGTTTGTCGTATTGTTTCAGGGCATATTCATTGAGTTCACTCAGTCGTGTTGACACTTCCTTGTAATAGCGCTCGTCTTCCTTGGTGCTGTTGTAAAGGCGCACATAGTTGTTGCGCAAGGCCTTGGCATACAGGATGCATCTGTCGCGTATTTTCTGCTCGTTCTCCGTAAGCATATACGGGTGTTCCTCCTCAACCTTCTTGGTGAGGGCATCCACCTTGTTCTTGCTCTTGCTCTTGTTCCTGACGACGCTTGAGTCGCTGGCGACAGTGTCGTTGGCGACAGTGTCGCTGGCTGCCAATTCCTCCAGCTCCGATTTGGGCTGGTTTATTGCCGGCGGCAGGCACTCCAATGCCCGGATAAGGGCATCATATCTGTTAACATCCTCAAACAGGTGCCGCGAATAGTTGAACGACGTCTCGCTGTCCTCCACGTTTTTGTTGAACTCATCGTAAAGCTGGGTTGCCTGCTCGCAGGCGTATGTGATGTCGAACACATAGTCGGAAGGCAGGGAATAGAGCATGAGCGAAATCTGCTGACTGCGCTGCATGAGCGTAATCATCTCATTATGGCGCTTCTGTGTACGCTTCTCTGCCGATGCCATAAACCTCTTCTGCTCTCTGTAGTTAGTCTCAAGCTCGGCACACAAGACTTTTAGTGTTTTCGGCAAGTTTCGCTCCTTGAGCACAGCCTCTGCCGGCACAGAAACCATAATCGCCATCAGCACAAACAGCAATGGCTTCATCATCCGCGGAATTCTTTTGTTCATAAATGTTTGGTCTGTAAATTTATATTCGTTATACTTATAAGCATGATTACGGAGACTACTCATTCACCTTACACTCGCAATGGTGGTCTATGGCACAGATGCTTGCAGCGAGGTTGTTGAGTTGATGGAATCTCTCATGCCTGCTGTCACCTCCCAGTTCTTCCGCCCATGGGGCGAGGATAAGGAGCGTACCTGCCGCACACGCCCCAAAACGCATCCTCTCTGGTTTCCAATATTTGCCTATAGGCTCGGATTGCAAGTGTATCAGGCGAAGATGCCGCTCAAGGCATTCGTTCTTGATGCGCTTCTCACATTCGCTGATGCCTGGAGTGACGAGTACACCACCCTCCTCGGCAACATCCATCAGGCGTCCGTGTTCTCGCTTCCAAAAGAGTGTCTGCTCTGTAGCCACCATCGCTGACCCCGTGCCAGTTCCCTGCCCTTTGGTATCAGGCGGCAGTCTGTCGTCCATCATCCTTCTGTGAAAGAACACCTGAATCTTCTCAGGATGCCGCAGTAGCATGAAGTTGCCGAAAGCACCGTAGCGCACGCCATCAAGCACAAGGCACAGCGCCCTCTGCATCAGTTCCGGCCTCTTATTTCGCACCAACCAACGGAAGGGATTGTCTGCAAGGTATGCCATCCAGTTGTCCAGCTGTCCGTCGCGCATCAGGATGCAGTCGTTGTATCCATCCTCAAAAAGAGGAGGGCGCTGCCCCTGTTTCCCCATCATCCCCTGTATACCAGACACCAGCCCCCGCTTGTCAGGCGTCAGCCTGTCATTCATCCTCCACCATGCCCTGCTTATGCCGCCCTTGAAAGCACCCACGATGCTGCCGAGGTGCTTGTCTTTGGGCAGGAGGCTATTGATGCGGAGGATTATATGGAGGTGGTCGGGCATGATGCAGAGATTCCAGACCTCCGCCATGGGGTAGGTGGCGTGGATTTTAGGCAGCTCGTCGTGCAGCACGCTTTCACCTAACGGCGAAAGAGCGGTGGTTGGAAAACCTGCTGTGCCTGCCTTTGCCCGTATGTCTCCCTCTATATGCCCGAATACGGGTAGGCGGCCCTCCACGGTTATGGTTATGAGGTATGTGCCGACATCATTATAGCGGTGGCCAGGGAAGCGACGTTTCCGCCTGTGTTCCGTCTCGTAGCGCCATCCCACGCCCTCTATCCATTTCGGGTGCTTCTTGTCGTTCATTCGGGTTAGGAGGCCTACTCGTGTTTTATGTTCAGCATTATGGTAATGGGGGCAGTTCAGCACTCAGCAGTCCGCACGTATGCGTCCACATAATGCGCAAAATTACAAGTTTTCTTCTTAATATGCACCGAAACGCCCATAATAGTATGCTTTTAGAGGGATTTTTGCCCCAAAACGCTTATATTTTCACTGAAATACGGCATTTATGCGCCTTTTGCTTTGAGATTGTAACATGATTGTAACAACAAAAAAGGCTATGGGGGAAAATGGCAGCCCAAGGCAAAAGACGGGTCATTTCGCATGATTTACGGGTTATCTCTTGCCTGTTTACGAGGTTATGGCTACTTTTGCGGCGGTTAAACCGTTTGTATAGTATGAAGAGTCTGCCCCTATCCATATTCGTGCTTCTGCTTGCGACAGCATTCTGCACAGGCACGCACAGCTACAACCAGACGAGGTTGAGCATAGATGAGAATGTGAACCGCGCCTTGGCGATGACCATGAAGCTGATGCCTTGCGATGTGGTAACCACCGACACCGTAAAGTGTTACCGCAACTTCATCACAATAAGCGATGTGCGCGACACCGCCTATATCGCCATGAGGACTGCCCGCAGAAACGGACGGCAGGAGACGGAGCTCACGGCGGAGGCAGGATGCGACTTCGCCACGATATTCGGTATGTCAGACCAAAGGGCATCGAGCGCCACATTATTCGCTGCACTGGTATGGCTCATTGTTAGCAGTGTTTATTTCCGGCGCAAGGGTTACGGACAGGGCGGACTGCCGGGCGAGGGCATAGTGTATGGCGGAATGAGCTTCTGCGGCAACCGCTTCCACGATGCCAATGGCGAACAGATACACTTCACGCCTATGCAGCATGAGCTGATGGAGATGTTCTTCCTTTCCGACTGCCATACGCTGCAGAAACAGGATATATGCGACCGCCTCTGGCCGAAGAAACCGGACGCAAGCGACACGCTATACACGCTTATCCGCAGGCTGAAGCCAATAGTTGAGCACCACAGTCGATTGAGAATAGAGTCGGACAGGGGAAAGGCGTATGCGCTGAAAGACAGCGAGATAGCCTAATGTCAGAGAAATGTCAGGGAGATGTCAGTTAATAAAAACGGCATCTCCCTGATTGCTTTCTACATTTGCACCCAAATTAAACCCAAAACGAAAACGAGGTGCAAATGAAACAGAAAACATTACTTCTTTATTTTATGCTTCTTCCGCTGGCGGCATACGCGCAGAGTGAAGAAAAGACGGTTACCCTCGACGAGGTGACGGTGCAGGGTGCAAGGATGGTGAACACGGTTGACGGACTGGTGATTTACCCCACCGAAGTCCAGAAATCGGCATCGAAAGACGGCTATTCGATGCTGAACAAGCTCGCCCTGCCCAATATCCGCATTGATGAAATAAGCCATGCGGTGTCGGCAATCGACGACAAAGGGGCGGTACAGATACGCATCGATGGCATAGTGATGGGGAGGAATGAAATGCTGATGCTCAATCCGGGCACTATCACGCATATCGAGTTCATTGACAACCCCGGCCTCAGATACGGCGAAGGCATTGCGTATGTCATAAACATCCACACACGGAGGGAGGACAGCGGCTATACGATAGGAGCAAACGCAGTGTCGGCTGTCACCACCGTATCGGCAAACGGTGCTGTTTACGGGAAGTGGAACAAGGGCAGGAGCGAGCTGTCGCTGTCATACGATGTCGGCGGCTACAGAACCAAAGGCGTGAAGTCGGAGGAAACAGCAGACTACACCCTGACGGACGGCAGCGTGCATACGATTTCCCGCAATGACTTCGACACGATGAACAAGAGCATATCGCACGACGCGAAGCTGACCTACAACTATGCGGACTCCACCGCCACCGTATTCAACGTATCCCTCTCCGGCAGTTTCTCCAATGCGCCCGGCAATTATGCTAACCGGAATATCATCGACGGCAGCACCGCCTACACAGCATCGTCCGCCACCGACCAGCAGTCGCAAAGCCCTGTGCTCGACCTCTATTTCTTCCGCCAGATGACTCCCAGACAGTCGCTGACGATGAATGTCGTGGGGACATACATAAGGTCGAAACTGTCCAGCCGTAACGACGAAGGGACTGTGTATCAGTATGATGTAAGCGGCAAGACCTATTCGGTGATGAGCGAGCTGATATACGAAACCCGTCTGAAACCCTTCACCGTTTCTGCCGGCGTAAACTACAAGTACAAATACACGAACAACGAATACACTGGTGATGCAGCCGCACAGAACATCCTGCGCAACAACGATGTTTACCTTTTCGCAGAAATGAAAGGCTCATGGAAGAGGCTGCGCTACTCCGCAGGGTTAGGGGTAAGCTACCTTCATTACCAGCAAGGCGAACACAAATACAACAACTGGCTGTTCCGCCCTAAGGCAACCCTCAACTATGACTTGGGCAAGGGCTTCACAGTCCGCTACTCCTATCGGATGTGGGATGCCGTATCACGCATCGCCATGATAAACGATGCCGTAATACGCATAAACAGCATGGAATGGAAAGCGGGAAACCCGAACCTCAAACCCTCACGCGACATGGATCATGGCCTTCGGCTGTCATACAGCAACAGCAGATGGCAGACATTTATCGAGGGGTACTACAAGAACTGCCATCAGCCCAATATGGCACATTATGAACGCACCGCCGACAACCGCTTCATCTACACACAGATTAACCAGAAGGAGATAAGCATGCTGCGCCTATCGCTCTATGCGAACTGCTGGGTGGTGAAAGACAAGCTCTCCCTGTCTGCATACGGCGGACTACAGCGCTGCTTCAACTATGGCGACGACTATACCCACTGCTACACCTCCGGCTTCTGCACATTCTCTGCCGAAGCCTATCTCGGCGATTTCACTTTGCAGGCATATTATGACAACGGAAACCGATGGCTGGAGGGTGAGACAAGAGGATACAGTGCAGGCAGCACCGTTCTTACCGGCTCATACAGCCACAAGAACTGGAGCTTCGCCCTCTTCTACGAACAGCCGCTGTATGGCAACTACAAAGTGCATGAGGGCGAACTGATAAACAGGAACATACACAAGCTTACGAGTGTGTATAATTCGGCGAAATCAAACACCGTAAGCCTTAAAATAACCTACCGCTTCGAGCATGGAAGGAAGTACAAGTCGGCAGAGAAAAAAATAACCCTGCGCGACTCCGACGCAGGGATATTGAAGGATTAAGCCAAAAAGAAGATTTCAAGCGAGGAATCACGCCAATGAACTTTTGTCACTTTAACTCCTCTTTAACTTCCCTTTAACTCCTCTTTAACTCCACTTTCCTTTA
>JABUUG010000069.1:6579-8119 GCA_021443285.1 Bacteroidaceae bacterium | reverse complement strand
GAACAATAGCACACAACGGACTCTGCGGTGTCGGCAGAGAGGAAGACTGGATAACGCACAGCATGGAGCATGAGATAAGCGCGTGGGACGACAAGATTGCTCACGGCGAAGGCTTGGCAGTGCTCTTCCCTGCATGGATGACATATATGGCAGACCACAACCCCGGAAAGGTAGCACAGCTCGGCGAGCGCGTCTTCGGACTTCCGGAAGGCGGCGACAAAAGGGCGACTGCACTCGAAGCCGCGAACAAACTACGCAAGTTCTTCAATTCCATCGGTATGCCTTCACGACTCAGCGGGTTCGGCATCAAGGAGTCGGACATCGACGCCTTAGTCGCAAAGTACCACAAGAACAACGGGCAGGTTATAGAACACCGCTACCTGACCATCACCCCTGAGGTTTCCAAGGCTATATACAGCATCGCGTTATGAAAGCATTCAAGGTAGGCATCATCGGCACAGGATGGATAGCCGAGCGCATGGCGGAAACACTGTCTGACATGGAGGGTGTGGAGAAATATGCCGTTGCATCCCGCACGAAAGACAAGGCTGACGCTTTTGCAAAGCAGTGGGGATTCTGCCGATCATACGGAAGCTACGAGGACCTTGCCAACGACAGCGACACAGACCTGGTATATATCGCCACGCCACATTCGCATCATTATGACAATGTGAAGATGTGTCTGCTCGCGGGACGAAATGTGCTTTGCGAGAAGGCGTTCACTGCTAATGCCCGTCAGGCGGAAGAACTGATTGACTTGGCACACAATCGCGGCATCTTCCTTACAGAGGCAATATGGACGCGCTACCAGCCGTTGCGCAAAACCATCTGCGAACTCATAGACAGCGGCATTGTGGGCAAGGTGCACCAGCTCAGTGCAAACCTCTGCGACCCCAACATCGACAAACCGCGCATGTACCTCCCGGAACTGGCTGGCGGTGTGCTGCTCGACCTCGGTGTGTATACCCTCAACTTCGCAGCGATGTTCTTCGGACCCGACTATAAGATAGTCTCTTCCAGTTGCCAGCTGACGGACACTGGAGTTGATGCCGCCAATACGATGACTCTGCACTGGCCAGACGGACGGATGGGTGTGCTGTGGTCATCAAACCTTGTCCGCAGCGACAGGCAGGGCGTGATTTCCGGCGATAAGGGCCACATCATAATTGAGAACATAAACAATCCGCAGTCCGCCACCGTGGTTGACAACGACTACAACTCGATAAAGGTTGTGAAATGCCCGCACCAGATTACGGGATACGAATATCAGGTCTATGAGTCAATGAATTGTATAAGAAAAGGGGAAACAGAGTCCCCCTTTATGCCTCATGAGGAAACCATAAGGATTATGAAGGAGATGGACAGCCTCCGCAAGGCGTGGGGAGTCAAATATCCTTGGGACTGAGCAAAGCGCAAACCGTCTTCTTCCCGTAAAATGCAAAGCGCAAAAAAAGGAGTTCAGCCTATGACTGAACTCCTTTTTGCGGTGCGTACGGGACTCGAACCCGTGACCCCATGCGTGACAGGCATGTATTCTAAC
>JABUUG010000069.1:0-6554 GCA_021443285.1 Bacteroidaceae bacterium | reverse complement strand
CTCGTTACGCTATTGCTGGCGGAGAGAGAGGGATTCGAACCCCCGGTACCTCTCGGTACACCGGTTTTCAAGACCGGCACATTCGACCACTCTGACATCTCTCCTTTGGGGAGATAAAAGCCAAAAAGTTGGCGTTTTCTCTCAAATGCGGTGCAAAGGTATGGTGGATGTATTTGTAATAAGCAAGTTTTTTGATGTTTTTTTTCAAAAATGTGCAATTTATATACATTAGACAATTATTGTGATTTTGTATGTGCGGATTTTTTAATTTTGCGCAGAATTTTTCAATGCGCGTACACGTATACGGGTACCCTATTCATGGTACAGGATGTACAAGAGTACTGAAGGTATAGAATGTGCGCCTTTATTATAAACTTCTTTAAGTTGATATGCAATATAGTTTTAATTCCAAGCATGGAGAATTGACAATGATAACAGAATTCTCCACCTCCAGACCTGGAAAAGATGATTTGATCGAAATAAAGGATGAGATGCCTCTTCTGGCAACTCGTATGGTTGTTGTTTTTCCTTTTACGCTTGTGCCGATAACTGTAGGAAGGGCTGAAAGTCTTGCCGTTGTAAGGGAGTCTGAAAAAAGGAATATGCCGATATGCATTGCGACACAGATTGGGGATTCGGATGATGTTCCGACCACCAAGGCGGGAATCTCCGATTATGGAGTCTATGGCAAGGTCGTGAAGGTGTTGGAGATTCCTGGTCAGGGCAAGGACGTTACTGCCTTTATTCAGTCATACGGCCGTTGTCTTGTCAAGGATGTCCGTGGCGGTAGGAAATGGCCTTTTGCCTCAGCTGTTGAGGCTCCTGAAGACGATTCAATGACAGACACGAGTGAATATCGTCTGACGATAGAATATCTCAGTCGTACTGTGTCAGAGTATATCCACAAGAATGATGAAATACCTGATATAGCGATAAAACTGATGTCGGGCGTCCAGATGGATGTTTCCACGGTGAACTACTATTGCTCAAACATTCCTTTTGGTGATGTCGCGGATAAGTTGGAGCTGCTTGCGGAGGCTTCGGTTCATGAGCGTGCAATGCTCTTGATAAGGAAACTGAATGAGGGGATACGTTTGTGCGAAATAAAACGCGATATCAGGGAAAAAACCTCTGCCGACCTCTCGGATGAACAGCGTGAATATTTCCTCCACCAACAGTTGCGAACTATCAAGGAAGAGTTGGGCGATGGTGATTATTCTCCAGAGCAGAAAAAACTGTTGGAGAAGGCTGAAAAAAAGAAGTGGAGCAAGGAGATGGAGGAGTTTTTTATGGAGGAGTTTGACAAGTGTGATATATTGAACCCTCATACTCCTGACTACAGCACGCATATTCAGTATCTGCAGACTCTTGTTGACCTGCCCTGGAACGAATACACTGAGGACAATCTCTCCCTACAACGTGCGGAGAAAGTGCTGAACCGCGACCATTACGGTATGGAAAAGGTGAAGGAGCGCATACTGGAATATATGGCAGTGCTTTCTTTGAAACGGGACATGAAGTCTCCGATACTCTGTCTTTACGGTCCTCCGGGTGTGGGCAAGACGTCGCTTGGCAAGAGCATTGCCGCCTCGCTTGGCAGGAAATATGTGCGAATGTCTTTTGGCGGCCTCCATGACGAGTCGGAAATCCGTGGCCATCGCCGCACTTATGTCGGGGCGATGCCAGGACGTGTGATAAAGGGAATCCTTAAGGCAGGCAGCAGCAATCCTGTGTTTGTCCTGGATGAAATAGACAAGGTGAGTGGCAGCAACTATCATGGCGACCCTTCGTCTGCACTGCTTGAGGTGCTTGACCCGGAACAGAACATGGCTTTCCACGACAATTATCTGGATGTGGATTATGATTTGTCGAAGGTGCTGTTTATTGCAACCGCAAATGACCTGAGCACTATTCCCACAGCTCTGCGCGACCGTATGGAGGTGATAGAGGTGAGCGGATATATTACGGAGGAGAAGATTGAGATTGCAAAGCGTCATCTCATACCCAAAGAGAAAGAGAACAACGGCCTGAAAGGGGAGAAGAAGCTGTCTTTCAACAAGGCTTCTGTTGAGAGGATTATAGAGAATTATACGAGAGAGAGTGGTGTGCGCCAACTGGAACGTCAGATAAACAAGGCATTCCGGAAACTTGCATACCGGAAGGCATACAGTTCCGACAGTGATTTTGACATTAAGATTACTCCCAATGAACTTGAGGATTTGCTGGGCAAACCGCCTTTCTACCGCGATATTTATCAGGGAAACGATTGTGCTGGTGTCGTAACGGGACTCGCCTGGACGAGTGTCGGAGGTGAAATCCTATTTGTGGAAACAAGTCTTAGCCGGGGCAAGGAGCATAAACTGACACTTACAGGCAATCTTGGTGATGTTATGAAGGAGTCGGCTGCACTGGCACTGGAGTATGTTAAGGCCCATGCGGATACTCTCAATATTGACTACCGCATATTTGACCATTGGAACATACACATCCATGTTCCTGAGGGTGCAACACCCAAAGACGGCCCTTCAGCGGGCATCACCATCGCCACTTCCATTGCGTCTGCACTTACGCAGAGGAAGGTTAGGAAAAACACTGCAATGACGGGGGAGATTACACTGCGCGGGAAAGTGCTTCCTGTCGGGGGAATAAAGGAGAAAATCCTTGCGGCAAAGCGTGCGGGCATTACAGACATCGTGATGTGCAGGGAGAACAGGAAGGATGTTGAGGAGATACAGCAGATATATCTGAAAGGACTGGACTTCCACTATGTTGAGGATGTTCAGGAGGTTTGGGCGTTTGCATTAACGGACGAGATTGTGGACAATCCTGTTACTTATAGTGTAGAAGAGGGACAAGGATATATTCGGAGCTGACGCTCCGAACGCGGGGACAGTGCAGTCGCTGGGGTGCTTTAACGGATGGTCAGGAGGGAACCGGATGGTCCGGATGATCCAGAGGGGGCGAGGGCAGGAAAAGGTAATTGTTGAGAGGCAATATTTAGATGGCGAATTTTATTTTAGAGTATAGTTCTTCTGCCAGTGAAGCGCGGGCAGGAAGGCTGTTCACAGACCACGGAGAGATTGAGACTCCGATATTCATGCCTGTCGGCACAGCTGGCAGTGTGAAGGGTGTTCATATCCGTGAGCTGGAGGAGCAGGTGAAGGCACAGATTATTCTTGGCAACACATATCATCTGTACCTCCGTCCGGGGCTGGACACATTGCAGAAGGCAGGCGGACTTCATCGCTTCAACGGCTGGAGTCATCCCATACTGACTGATTCGGGTGGCTTTCAGGTTTTTTCGCTGACAGGAATCCGGAAGTTGAAGGAGGAGGGATGTGAGTTCCGGTCGCATATCGACGGTTCGAAACATTTCTTTACTCCAGAAAATGTTATTGACACGGAGCGCGTAATAGGCGCTGACATTATGATGGCATTTGACGAGTGTGCGCCCGGAGACAGCGACTATGGCTATGCGCAGAAGTCGATGGCACTGACTCACAGATGGCTTGACCGCTGTGTGAAGCGTTTCGGCGAGACTGAGTCTTTGTATGACTATTCGCAGGCGCTTTTTCCCATTGTGCAGGGATGCGTCTATCCCGATTTGCGCCGTGAGTCGGCGAAATTCGTGGCAGACAAGAACTGTGATGGCAATGCAATAGGCGGTCTGGCTGTCGGGGAGCCTACGGAGAAGATGTACGAGATGATAGAGGTGGTGAACGAGATTCTTCCGAAGGATAAGCCCCGCTATCTGATGGGCGTGGGGACTCCACAGAACATCCTTGAGGCAATAGAGCGTGGCGTGGATATGTTCGACTGCGTAATGCCTACGCGTAACGGGCGCAACGGCATGCTCTTCACA
The DNA here is from genome assembly GCA_021443285.1 of Bacteroidaceae bacterium. Taxonomy (GTDB): domain Bacteria; phylum Bacteroidota; class Bacteroidia; order Bacteroidales; family Bacteroidaceae; genus Prevotella. The sequence continues at coordinate 2,692 of JABUUG010000069.1, read as the reverse complement.
TACGAGGGTACGATAAACATGAAGAACAAGAAGTGGGAGAATGACTTCACGCCCATCGACCCAGAGGGCTGCGAGGTTGACCGCACTCATACGAAGGCATACCTCCATCATCTTTTCAAGTCTGGAGAGCTTCTGGCGCTACAGATAGCAAGCCTGCACAACCTGTGTTTCTATCTGAGACTGGTGGGTGATGCGCGCAGGCATATCATAAACGGAGATTTTGAACTATGGAAAAAGACTATAGTAGAGAACTTGGGAAGACGGTTATAGCCAAACGAGGCTTCTTCGATTCGCTGCGTGCTATTGGGAAGGCGTTTGTCGGGAAGTTCCTGACGAGACTGGACCGTTACCTGATTGTGAAGTTTATCGGCACATACGTGTTCTCGATACTCCTGATTATCTCGGTAGCAGTGGTGTTTGACGTAAACGAGAATCTGTCTAAGTTTACGGAGTATAATGCGCCGTTGCGGGCGATTGTGCTGGACTACTACCTCAATTTTGTCCCATACTATGCAAACCTCTTTAGTGCGCTTTTTGTTTTTATCGCTGTAATCTTCTTCACATCTAATCTTGCGGGCAATTCGGAGATTATTGCAATGCTTGCTGCTGGTGTGAGCTTCAACCGGCTGATGCGTCCGTATATGATTTCCGCGACGCTTATTACTATCCTTTCCTTCTTCTTAGGCTGCTATATCATCCCTCGCGGCACGGTGGTGAGGCATAACTTTGAGCGTATGTACAAGAACAGCAAGGAGATTCTTTCCAGTTCGCAGAACGTTCAGATTCAGGTGGAACCAGGTGTTATAGCCTATATGCAGCACTACGACCGCAAATACAAGAAGGCCTACGGCTTCTGTCTCGACAATTTTGATGGGAAGAAGCTGGTGAACCACCTCACTGCCACAGAGGCGCAGTATGACACAATCAGTGAGACTGCCTTCAAATGGCATCTCTACAACTGGCGTAACAGAGAGATGAAGGGTCTGAGGGAAGTGATTACAAGTGGTGGTCTAAAGGATACGATAATACAGATAGAACCCAGCGACCTCGTTTATTCAAACGGACAGCAGGAGACCTATACCAATCCGGAACTCAAGGAGTACATACGCCGTCAGGAAGCGAGAGGGTCGGGGAGTGTTGCACAGTATGAGGTGGAGTATCACCGTCGCATAGCATCATCCTTCGCAGCATTCATCCTAACAATCATCGGAGCATCGTTGTCTGCAAAAAAACGTAAGGGCGGCATGGGTATGTATCTCGGAATAGGTTTGGCATTGAGCTGTATATACATCATGCTCCAGACTGTGTCATCAACGCTTGCCGTGAACTCCAACTGGAACCCCATACTTGCCGCTTGGATGCCGAACATACTCTTCTCGTTTGTGGCATACTACTGCTACCGGCATGCCCCCAGATAGCTAAAGGCCCCCTATCCCCCTAAAGGGGGCTAACCGTGACAGTCCCCCCTTTAGGGGGAGGGGGGCTTATCTTTAAATAATAAATAAAACAGTGAAATTTGAAGAACTTCCATTAAACGACAATATCCTTGATGCCCTGTGGGATATGAATTTTTCCGAATGCACTCCAGTGCAGGAGCAGTGCATCCCTCATATCATCAAGCAGCGGGACATAATCGGTATAGCCCAGACCGGCACAGGGAAAACCGCCGCATATCTGCTACCGATACTCAGCCTTCTCGACAACGACCGGCAACTCCTGCCTGCGGAAAGAGTGTTTCCCGACAATGCCATAAACTGTGTGATTATGAGCCCCACGCGTGAATTGGCACAACAGATTGATCAGGCAATGCAGGGCTTCTCATATTATATGCCTGACATAAACTCTCTTCCCATATATGGCGGCAACGATGGTATGCGCTATGACACCGAACTGAAAGCACTCTCGCTCGGAGCAGACATGATTATCGCTACTCCAGGCCGACTCATCTCCCATATACAGCTGGGCAATGTTGATTTCTCAAAGGTCAGCTTTTTCGTACTTGACGAGGCAGACCGAATGCTTGACATGGGCTTTTATGATGACATCCTCAAGATAGCAAAGCTGCTGCCTCCTACTTGCCAGACCATAATGTTCTCTGCCACAATGCCAGATAAGATAGAGAGTCTTGCCCGCACACTGCTCAAGAATCCCGTTATGGTGAAACTCGCCGTGAGCAAGCCTGCCGAGAAAATACATCAGATGGCATACGTTTGCCACGAAACACAGAAAGTGCAGATACTCAAAGACCTCTTTTCAAGAAGGCGACTGCAAAGAGTAATCATTTTTGTCCAGTCGAAGCTAAAGTGTAAGGAGTTGCGCAAAGAGCTGCTTCGCATACGAATCAACTGTGACGAGATGCACTCCGACCTGCCGCAGTCAGAACGCGACGATGTGATGTTCAGGTTCAAGAGTGGGCAGACAGACGTCCTCGTCGCAACAGATATCGTTGCACGTGGAATAGACATCGATGACATAGCCATGGTTATCAACTACGATGTCCCGCGGGATGTAGAGGACTATATCCACCGCATAGGGCGTACCGCCCGCGCAGACCGCGACGGTGAGGCGATAACACTTGTGCGGGGATATGACATAGGCTATTTCATGCAGATAGAGAAATTCCTCGAGAAGACTATAGAGAAACTGCCGTTGCCCGATGGACTTGAAGGCCCTCCGTACAAGAGAATCAAGC
>JABUUG010000068.1:9640-12783 GCA_021443285.1 Bacteroidaceae bacterium | reverse complement strand
CTTTACAAGGAGATGACATCCTGACATCGCCTACAATCAGAAAAAACTTAACCATTACATAAAAAAACAACCTGACAAAAATGAAAAGATTCTATCTATTCGCCTCACTGCTGCTGTCAGCAATGATAGCAAAGGCCGACGAGGGCATGTGGACCATGTACAACCTGCCGCAGGCTGTCTATGACCAGATGAAACTGCAAGGCATAACAATGGGTTATGACGAGCTCTACAACAACGACAACGCACTGAAGAACGCCGTGGTGAGCTTCTGCGACTACTGCACAGGCGTGGTGGTGTCAGACAAAGGTCTGCTCTTCACCAACCACCACTGCGGCTTCGAACACATAAACAAAGCCTCGACCGTGGAACACGACTATATGCGCGACGGTTTCGTGGCAAAGAGCATGAAGGACGAGATAAAGACAGAAGCCTTCGCGAAATTCCTCATCAAGCAGGAGGACGTTACGGACAGGATAAACACCCCGAAGTTCCTCGCCATGAGCACCAAGGACAAGAACGAATATGTGGAGAAAGTGCGCATGGAGATGCAGAAGCAGGCGCAGGCCACAGACAGCACATACTCACTCGAAATAGACCCGTTCTATGAGGGGAACCGCTGGATAGCAAGCACCTACCAGACATACCACGACGTGCGCCTCGTCTTCACCGCACCGAAATCGCTCGGCAAGTTCGGCGGCGACACAGACAACTGGATGTGGCCCCGCCAGACCTGCGACTTCTCCGTATTCCGCATATATGCCGACCCCAAGACCGGCGGCCCCGCAGCATATTCACCGGACAACGTGCCGCTCAAGCCCAAGCGCTACTCCAAGGTGTCGCTCGACGGCTACCAGCCCGGTTCCTTCGCAATGGTGATGGGCTATCCGGGCAGCACCTCCAGATACATCTCCTCATACGGCATACAGCAACGCCGCGACATAAGAAACGCCGCCATGATAGACTGCCGCAAGCCTGTGCTCGACATACTGGGAGAGAAGATGTCTTCCGACCAGGCCCTGCGCATCATGTATGAGGAGAAGGCGGCACGCACCTCCAACTACTACAAGAACTCCATCGGCATGAACAAGTGCATAGACTCCATCGGCCTCATCGCACAGAAGCAGAAGTATGAGAAGAAGGTGGAGGAGTTCGTGAACCGCAGCGGATACCTGAAGGGCAAGCTCGACCTCGAACTGCTTGAGAACACATACCAGGCAATGGCGCCGGCATTCAAGGCAATGACATACTACGGCGAATGTCTGCGTTCAAACGCCGCCATCGACTCCACAAAAGACATCGCCACAGAGAAGCTCATCTGCGAGGCGATGATAAAGAAATACAAGGAAAGCATCGACGAGAAATACCAGCCGAAGTCATTCGAAGAGGCTGACATAAAGGCTCTCTACAAGAAGATAGCCGACGACGTGAAGGACTACCGCTCGCGCATCAGGGAGCAGGAGGGCTACCTCACCGCTGCCATACTGCGCATGGAGGAGGAACTGCCCCACTACTCCGACGCCAACTTCACCATGCGCCTCACCTACGGACAGGTGGGCGAATACCTCCTCGCCGGCAAGCCGTCGGGCTACTACACCGACTCTGAGAGCATCGTGGAGAAGATGAAGAAAGGCAACACCATACCCGACTACTATGCACAGCCGGAAGTGATGAACGTGATGAGCGCGAAGAGCTTCGGCAGATACACCGACAAGAGAACGGGAAAGATGCAGCTCTGCTTCCTAACAAACAACGACATCACGGGCGGCAACTCAGGCTCGCCGGTGTTCGGCGACAAGGGCCAGCTGCTCGGCCTCGCCTTCGACGGCAACTGGGACTCGCTCGCCAACGACATCTTCTTCGACGCAACACTGGGCAGGTGTATCTGCGTGGACGTGCGCTACATGATGTACGTGATGGACAAGTGGGGCAAGGCCGGCTGGCTGATAAAAGAACTCACGAAGTGACTCTTTTAAGTGGAGCGAAGGGAAGTTAAAGCGGAGTTAATGTGGAGTTAAAGTGACATTACCATTATGCGCATAACTCTATTGTCCCTTTAACTCCACATTATCTCCACACCATCTCCACGGAAAAACCCATACACCCCAAAAATCCCCGATGCTCTACTACTATCTCATAACGGGATACTGCATGATAGTTACGGCAGTCTTCTGGCACTCGTTCCGGAAGACCGCTGACTTCGTTGCCTACAGGCGATGGTTCTACAACACCGTTATCGTTGTGGAGCTTTACTACGTGACGATGTTGGTGGGCACCATCATGGATCATAACGCGGCACCGGCCCAATGGATTTCCTATGTGGATTTCTGCGACGTCGTGCTGGGTGCCGTAGCCTCATACTTCCTGATACGCACAGCGCTGTGCGGCGCCGACTACTACACTGTACCGTGGTGGGTTAAGGTGCTGATACTCCTCATTAACCTGTTCTCACCCTTCGACGCGATGTACGCCCTTCCGCCGCTCGCCACCAGCCTCTTCATCCTGAACATAGCGCGCAAGGAGACATTCGCCTTTGAGCGCAACCTGCACTACGGCCTCGCCATCAGCCTGCTGCCGTCAACGGCGTGCTTCTTCGCGGACTTCACCCCCGCAGTCTATCCTCTGGGCTTCATCTGCAGCCTGACATACATGATGCTCTTCATGCAGTACCGCCTGGCGCACACCACGCCCTCCGTGAACATAGAGAACAACCTGCTCTTCTTCAAGAGGCTGCACAGGGCATACCACAAACACCGTGGCAAGGACAACCGCCTCGTGGTGGGAATGCTCGACGCCGACCGCCTGAAAGCCATAAACGACGTTTACGGGCACGACGGCGGGGAGAACGCCCTGAAACAGATAGTCTGGGCAGTGAGTGATGTAACCCGAAACTACAAGACATGGCTCATGCTCCAGACCGACGGCGACGAGATGTACATGATAATAGAGGACTGCGACATAGCGGAAGCCAACAAGATAAAGGCAAACATACAGCGCATACTGGAAGACCTCACCGCCGTGCTGCCCTACATACTGCACGCATCCATAGGCTTCGTACAGCTTGACGAGAAACACACCCGCTCCCGTATGCTCTACGAAGAGGCAGAGCGGCTGATGTACGAAGAGAAAAAGGAATACTACAGGAT
>JABUUG010000068.1:6679-8617 GCA_021443285.1 Bacteroidaceae bacterium | reverse complement strand
CTTCTAAGGTGGTTCCTAAAGGAAACAAAACCCCAATAGATATTAATCAAAAAAACGCCGATTTTTGGTAATAAAACGAACAAGGTAGTTCCGAAACAGAATAGCACAACATACCTTTGCAGCCGCAAAAACGGGAGGCCGCCCTCCCCGAAACGAGGCATCTATCTATAAACCAATATATAAATAAACACTCAAAGGTATGAAGAGATTTCTTCTCGCTGCAACCATTGCAGCAACAACCGCAACAGCATGGGCAGGCGGACTGCTCACCAACACAAACCAAAACGTTGCATTCAACCGCATGATGAGCCGCGAGGCAAGCATCGGCATCGACGGTGTCTATTCCAACCCCGCCGGAGTGGCATTCATGGATCCGGGCCTCTACCTGTCGGTAAACTGGCAGGCAGCCTTCCAGACACGCACTGTGAAGAACGACTACCTGCTGTTCCAGAACAACGTGAACGACCCAACCACCTCAAGGGAGTTCAAGGGAAAGACCTCCGCTCCTGTCATCCCCTCACTGCAGCTGGCATACAACTGGAAGAACTGGTCGTTCCAGCTGAACTTCGCGATAAGCGGCGGCGGCGGCAAATGCGCATTCGACAACGGTCTCGGTTCATTCGAGCGCGCAGTCTCCAATATAGCTTTCGGTTCAGTGTTCCAGGCAGCATTCAAGACCCAGGTGGCAACCCTTGTACCAGGATTTATGAAGCAGGGCATGACGCAGGAACAGGCAACGGTAGCCGCCCAGCAGGCTATCACAAACAGCCCGGAGGCAATGAGCCAGCTTACACAGTTCTCACTTCAGAACAGCAAATACACCATGAACTCATTCATGGAAGGCAGCCAGTACCACTACGGACTGTCCCTCGGCGCAGCATACAAGTTCAGCGACAAGCTCGCCGCCTCGCTGGGAGCGCGCGTGGTCTTCGCCAGCGGCAACTACAACGGCTATGTGAAGAACATCAGCGTGGCCGGCCAGCAGACAGGTCTGGAGATTGAGATGAACTGCGACCAGAGCGGTGTGGGCATCACCCCAATCATCGGCATAGACTACCGCCCGAGCAAACACTGGAACCTCTCGGCACGCTATGAGTTCAAGACCCGTATGCGCCTAAAGAACTCAGCGGTAAACAAGATGCCCGACCTCCCACAGGTAAAGGAGGCTCTTGCGAAGTATGAGGACGGACTGTCCATCGCCGAAGACATACCGGCACTGCTCACCGTAGGTGTAGGCTACAGCCCGATAGAGGCTCTCCGCCTGAACGGCGGCTTCCACTACTTCTGGGACAGACAGGCCACATGCTACGGCAACAGAAACGAGCTCCTCAGCCGCGGCACAATAGAAGGCAGTTTCGGAGCGGAGTATGACCTCAGCAAGGTTGTTACGATGAGTGCCGGATGGCAGACCACCAACTACGGACTGACCGACGAATACATGGACGACAAATCGTTTGTTGTCAACTCCAACTCCATCGGTGCCGGTGTATGCCTGCACGTTTCGAAGCTGATAGACGTGAACATCGCATACTTCACAACACTCTACGGCCACAAGAACACCACCGAGACTGACGCAACAACAGGCCTGCAATACACATCAGACTACACCCGAACAAGCCATTCTGTAGGCGTAGGCGTTGACTTCCACTTCTAAACGGACAGCCACAGAAAAATCCGGCGCAACACAAAAACATTCTTCATAAAAGCTAAAGGCGATAGGGAGTCTGTTCCAACCGGATCAGGCTCCCTACTGCTTTTATAAAAAGGGGAGATGGGTAATGCAGAAAATAGTACAAAAACGGCAAGCAACAAGAGTATTTGCCGCTTTCGTACTACTTATCTCAGTCAGCTTTAACCCAAAAAGTTCATTAGAACGCATATTGGTTATATTCTTCACGATTTACTACTATTTTGACTCTTTTTGTTTTCTATCGGCAT
>JABUUG010000068.1:0-6614 GCA_021443285.1 Bacteroidaceae bacterium | reverse complement strand
GATATAAAATCAAAAATAGTCCAAAATTCTAATGAACTTTTTGGGTTTAATGTGTTCGTTATAAAATCAGACAGCAAAGCCGGGATGGATTTTTTTTGTTATTTTCGCAATTCTCTTTACGCTACATAAAAATCAGGGGAGGTTCTCGCTGCGGCAAGAACCTCCCCATAATTTCTGGATTTATAGAGTGTAGTATCCCTTTATTTGAACGGCACTGTAGGATTGGGGTTGAAGAATGCGGTGTTGCCGTCGAGGTAGAGCGTCTTGCAGACTACCATTCCCCAGGGCGAACCACCACCGAGAAGTGAGATGGTCATGTATGGCGCGAAGATATTGGCGTAAATCTCCCTGCCCTGGAATGTGATGTTGTCCTTCGATGGCACGAGGATAATCTTTTTGCCTTCCTCAAAGCCCCACGCACCTGCATTGTCCTTGCACCAGGGTGCCCATACCTCCCAGTTGGTCTGGTATTCAGAACCGCTCCAGTCGCGCACAGCCTCTGTATACTGCTTCTTCTCGTTGTTCTTCATCTGTTCCACCTCATACTCCCACTTGGCTTCCCAGTCCTGCTGTCCGGGCTTCTTCAGCTTGCGCATCTTGCACGCACCGTTCTCCGTTGAATAGTCCACCATGACAACCTTGTAGCCGTTATACTCATAGTATGTGAACGGCACGTTCTTGTTTTGCTGACCGTTGTTCAGGTAATAGCCCGTCTTAGCCGTCGTTTTCTTTGCAGCCGTTATGAAGTCGGACGCCTGCACGTAGTAGTTGTCAAACCAGTCGTAGCTGACCTCTGTCTGCACGAGGTTGCCCTTCTTCGTGTATTTTGTCCTGTCGAAGCTTGGGCCGACGAGCAGCGTGTTCTTGTCGTTGCATACTGTTCCCCACTGGTTCTTGCAGTTGTAGCAGTTACGCACCGCAAATCCGTTCTGCCCGGCATTGTCGCTGCTCTCGCTTATCACGTCGTCGCAGATAAGTCCGACATTGGTCCAGTTGTATGTGATGAGTTCTTTCTCCTCGTCTTTCTTGAACACCAGCTGCATGTCGATGTATGGCCTGCCGTCGTCTTCGTAGCCATACGACTTTGAACATGCAGCCTGCTTGATCTTGTATCCCTCAACAGAACCTTTCGCATCGCTCGAAACCTTTTTGGTGTTCGGCCACTTTGTTCCGTCCTTGGCATACACGCGTGCATTAATATATAAATACTCTCCGGTCTCCTTCACAGGATAGTTGGCAAGTATGAACTTGCCGTCGAAGTCATCATCTGTGGTTATGGTATAGAGCCTCTCCTCTACCTTAACCTGGAATGTCTCGCCCACACTGCGGCGGTCTTCCTTTATGTCGATAATGACATTGTTGTTCATCTGCGCCTCCTCATAGTCTATGAGCAGGATGATGTCGTTGTAGTCCGGCTCCGACTTACCGTCGCCCATATTCTTCTTGTTGATGACGTTTGTGCTCTCAAGGTCGAGGTCCTCAAAGCCCACGAAGAGCAGGTTGTCCATAGTGAAGACCACGGCATGCTGCTGCTCGCCGAAGTTCTTTGTCGACTCGGTGCAGAATGGCATCCCGTGCTTGTTGGTGCCCTGGTTGCCCTTGTGGTTGTTCTCAATGAAGAAGGCATATACGGTTCCTTCGGGCAGGTCTATGTTTATGCCCCTTCCGCTCTGTATGGCCATCCACGAGGAAATCTCATGGCTGTCCACCGTACCGTCGCAGTCGTACTCTGTATCCCAGAGCATCCTTTTCTTCATCTCGCCGTTCTCATAGTAGTAAAGGCCGAGTCTGTTGTGCGCGTCGCCACTGACGAGAATCGGATAGACGGTGAAAGGAACTCCGGTGGAGATGAACTGATAGTCGTAGGAATAGTTGCCCAGCTTGCTGTGGTCTCTCCTCAGGTTCTCACAGCCGGCAGGGAAATAGTCGTAGAACATATCCACAAAATTCTTCATTTCCGCCTTTGTTAGGTTTCTTCCGCCGAAAGCCCGCGAACCTCTGGAACGCGATTTCGACGTAGGGTCGAAGTCGAAAATCACGCTGCGTGTGCTCTGGTTCACACCTACCATCTCCCCTCCTGGAGTTAATGTCTGGGCAGTATTTCCCCGAACTGGCTCCTGATTGTTACACGAAACGAGCCCTACCGCCGCCAGTGTAACCATTGCAAATAATACATACCACTTCTTCATGACACACATATTATTGATTCATTGCAAAATTATGGCATTTCCGGCATTACGCGCATTGCACACTTAATATAATTAATGTGCAAAGACACATCGTTGATATATATTTACTAAAACATAATATTAATCAAGCACAAACAAGTAATTCCAAAACATTTTTACCCATTTGACATTGTTTGAGATTAAGAAAACCTACCTTTGCACGTCGAAAAACAGAGCAGTGCGGGAAAACCGCCGCACCCGAAATCCCAAACAATTAATTTCTAAAATGGAAAAATCACTTTGCAAGACCCTGATAGCGTCTTTGGCAGTAGCAATGCTTACCGCCTGCGGAACAGCCAGCACCGTACCAATCACTGGCCGCACACAGCGTCTGATGGTAACCGACGAGCAGGTGTTGAGCCTGAGTAACCAGGAGTATAACACATACATGCAGACCGCAAAACTCTCCACCGACGCGACAAACACAGCAATGGTGAAGAGAGTCGGCGAAAGGCTGGCGAATGCGGTTGTAACATACCTGACGAACAACGGCTATGCAAACGATGCACAGACATACAGCTGGGTGTTCAACCTTGTGCAGGACGCGTCCGCAAACGCCTTCTGTATGCCAGGCGGTAAGATTGTGGTTTATGACGGGCTGCTGCCCATAACACAGACCGAAACCGCACTTGCAATCGTTCTCGGACACGAAATAGCCCATGCCGTGGCAAAGCACAGCGCAGAGCGCATGAGCAACCAGATAAAGCAACAGTACGGCACGCAGGTTCTCAGCGGCGTACTGGCAGGTGTGGGTGCAAGCAGCACCGTACAGAGCCTCGGCAATATAGCGATAGGCCTCGGCAGCAAGGTAGGCAGTGCAGCATACTCGCGCAAGCAGGAGAGCGAGGCAGACCACCTCGGACTGGTGTTCGCTGCAATGGCAGGCTACGACCCTTCACAGGCAGTGCCGTTCTGGCAGAGAATGTCGGAAGCCACCGGCGGCGGTTCGCGATCAATATTCAGCGACCACCCCAGCGACGCAAAGCGCATTGAGGACATACAGAAATGGCTGCCCGAAGCACAGAAGTACTACACCCCACAGGTAGTGGCAACTTCCGCAAAGGCTTCTACGGGAACGACAAAGAGCACCAAGAAGACCACATCGAAAAAGAAATAGAAACGAGGCAATATGCAGCCACCAGACGGCCTGCAACATATTGCACGTCATAAAAAATTCACAAAAACGTTAAAAAAAACAGGGAAATTGCTTTTTTATAACGAAAAAAGTTAATTTTGCAACTTGAAAACAACAGACATAACCGCACAACTTATATGAGAAACTTTGAAGAATTGGGAATCGACTTCTCTACAATTAAAGTCGCAGTCGTGGACGATATTCCTGTAAACACACTCCTCATCGAGAAATTCTTACAGGCATACAAGTTCCAGATTGTAAAAGCATCCAATGGCCGCCAAGCTCTTGAGGTTATCGAAAGAGAAAGCCCGGACGTGCTGCTGTTAGACGTCATGATGCCCGAAATGAATGGCTTTGAAGTTACCAAACACCTGCGCGACGCCGGCAACAACATCCCGGTAATCATCATGTCGGCCCTCAACTCCGAGTCTGACATACGCGAAGGACTGAGTGCCGGTGCCGACGATTTCGTAACAAAACCAATCATCCGCGAAAGACTGGTGGGGAGCGTTATGAACAACGTGGCATATCTGACACTGGTAAAACAAAACAAAAAGTAAGTTTCATTTCACGGCTTCAGCCAAAACCGAAAGGGGGTTTCTCACATTCCGAAAAAAAACAAACAGGACACACAAATACAACTGCACGGGAAGTGTAGCAGATTGTAACACACAACAAACAAAACACAAGTAAAGAAAACTCATAAAAGATACAAAAGAAATGATTATCGTACCAGTAAAAGAGGGAGAAAACATAGAACGCGCCCTCAAGAAGTTCAAGAAGAAGTTCGAGAAGACAGGAGTTATCAAAGAGCTCCGCGCACGTCAGCAGTTCGACAAGCCATCTGTAAAGAAGCGCCTCAAGATGGAGCACGCAATATACGTTCAGAAGCTCCGCGCATCAGAAGACTAAACGACGATAGAACGCAAAACACGGAGGTGTGTCGCAAGACACGCCTCCTTTCTTTTCCTACTGCCCCACCCCACCATGATAGACGCCTTCGTAAACTACCTGCGTAACGAGCGCAACTACTCCGAGAAGACCATCTGCTACTACGAGTCAAGCAACAGGGAACTGTCGGAGTTCATTCGTTTCACAGACGCCGCCCTCACCCTAAAAGACGCTGACAAGGACATCATCCGCAACTGGATAGAATACTGCATGGAGAAAGGCGATGCCGCCAACACCGTGAACAAGAAGCTCTGTGCGGTAAGGGCATTCTTCAGATACCTGCTTCGAAAGAAGATAATCACCTCCAACCCCACCGCCACAATAAAAGGCCCGAAGAAAGAGAAGCCCCTGCCGATGTTTGTCAGGGAGAACGAGATAAACAGGCTCATTGACAGGGAGGCAGAATACAACAGAAGCTACCGCGACATCCTCGCGCGTACATTAATTATCATATTGTACGAAACCGGCATGAGGAGAAGTGAGATAGCGGGACTGAGAGACAGGGACATCGACTTCACATTACACCAGCTGAAGGTAACGGGCAAAAGGGACAAGCAAAGGCTCATACCATTCGGAGAAGAACTGGAGGAGACCATAAAGGACTACATGGCAGCAAGGGACTCAAAACACCCGTCCCACCCGGACAGTTTCCTCATAAACGAAAGAGGCAAGGCTCTCTCATACGCCGCCATCGGCCTGATTGTGAAAGAGCAGTTGTCCCTCGTAACAACAATCCGGAGGAAATCGCCACACGTCCTCAGGCACAGCTTTGCCACAGCAATGCTCAACAACGGCGCAAGCCTTGAGAACGTGCAGAAGCTTCTCGGACACCAGAGCGTAGAGACCACTCAGGTATATACGCACACTACTTTCGAGCAGCTCCGCCGCGAGTATGAGAAGGCTCATCCGAGAGAGTAGGGGAGAAGGAATTAGCGCGGAAACCCTGCGGCATAGCAGCAGGGGACTTCGGGGAAAAAGCATAAAAGTGGGGAAGTGAGTGAGAAAATAGGGATTTTTCTTGCGTAGTGTAGGGAATTTCCGTATCTTTGCGCGTACAAAAGATATAATTTTGCAGCTGGAAAGATGTATTCTTGCAGTATAGAAGATGTATTCTTGCAGCATGGAAAACCGTTTTACTAACGCTCATTGTATATATTACTATGGATAGGGCTTTACTTTTACTCACATTCTCACTGCTTATCGGATGGCTGCCAGCAACGGCGCAAGACGATATGTATTTCATCCCGAAGGTCATCTCAAAGGAGGAAAAGGCGAAGCTGAAGGCTGAGGCTGAGGCAAAGAGACGCGCTGAGATGGCGGCAGAGCAGCGTGCTTATGAGGAAATGATGGCGCGCATCTACATGAGGATTTATCATGACGATGTGGATATGTATAACCGCCATTACGGTTATCAGCCTGGCGACTCCCTTGTCTTCGACTCTCTGGGACGCGGCGACGACCGCATAGCGTTTGACGGAGTGAGCGACTCGCTGTATAATGTGCGTGAGGATTATCGCATTACTCGCGCACTTCGCCGCTTGGGTGAGTTGGACTTTGCCCTCCGTCATTTTGAGGTGGACTATTATCCCTACTATCCCGTATGCTATCCTTTCTGGTACGACCCCTATCCATACTATCGCCCTTGGTATGACCCATACTATGACGGTTGGGGTTGGGGCTGCCACTACTATCGCCCATGGCGGCCTGTATATCGCCCGTCAATCGTCGTGCGCCCCACAATACCGCGCATCTCTCATCGTCCCGGCGGCTATTACGGTTCAACCGGCGGCAGCACAAGGATAGGCTCTCACCGCCCTGGAGGAAGCTATAGCAGCAGTTACAGCAATAGCGGATACAGCAGCGGCAGCTACAGCAACTCCCACTCTCCAGTGCGCTCTTCAGGCAGCTATTCCAGCGGAAGCAGCTACAGCGGCGGAGGCGGCGGATTCTCTGGCGGCAGCCACCGCTCAGCAGCCGGCGGAGGACTGAGAGGAAACAGCCGGCGCTAAGGGCAAGAAATCTGTTATCCTGGCATATCGGCATATCGGCATATCGGCAAGCCGGCATAGCGGCATAGCGGCATCCCTGCATAAAAATATAATCCAGCATAATATAATCCTTATATAAGATATGAAAAAGTTTTTTACAGCAGCCCTCCTGTTGGCATCGCTCGGCGCAGCCGCACAGGAGACATATCAGAACGCAGAACTGGCTGACGCCAACCTTAACGGAACTGCCCGCTATGTCGGCATGGGCGGCGCGATGGATGCCCTCGGCGCAGACATCTCGGCAGCGGGCAG
>JABUUG010000067.1 GCA_021443285.1 Bacteroidaceae bacterium | reverse complement strand
ACCACCGAAGAAAGACCCAAACCAACCACTAACAGTTCCCCAATAATAATAGTCGTGCACTTCGCCGTCAATGTCAATATCCATTGGAAGTGACATACCATTGTTAGCGAAGCTTTCTCTGTCAATCCACGCGTAATATACAGAATCTGTATGGTGCCTTGGAAGCTCTGCTATATTGACATATCCATGGTCAACTGCCCATGTCTCTGGATTACTATCTCCCGGAGTAGCATATTGCGAAGGTTTATGGCATACGTATGCTCTGCTGTAGGATCCTTCGTCTGTTTGATTTCCGTTATTGTATATCAGCAGGTCATCGCTTAATTGCCAAATGTATTGTATTGGATTCTCTATACCTCTGTACGACTTGCACTTGTATGTGTGCATTGTTCCGCTTTCGTCAGGCATGTCTATTGTCACATATCCAGTTCTGTCTCCAAGAGGCGCGCTTGTTCCGTTCGGAATGAATGGATAATAACCATAGATTGAAGACCAATCTCCTGATGATATTAGAACTGCGTCACCACCCCACACATTAGTGTCTATTTTTTGTATATCGTAAACCTTATATTCGCACCTCATAAGCCACGCAATCTCGTTATATATGTGGTACATTCCTATGTGCATCATGTGCTCATCGTCTGTAACGCTATGTGCTGTATTGACACGATTGCAGTCATCCCTGAAATTGGTTCGAGAATGTGTTGTTCTACACATGCCGAGAAGTGAGTTATGCTTGTCGTCTTTCGTTGCATCATTATTGCCTCCACGGCACAACTTTGCAGTGTCCATGTTGACGAAGTCAGGCATCTGCATTGTGACATCGCCTTCGGTTATTGTCCGCCGTGCTATAGGTGACACACCACACAGAGGAACGCTTTGGTATGTCATACTGGCCCATTTGAGCATGCAGTTTGATATTGCACCATTTTGGACGTAGGCTGTGTTTGCCACAGTAGTACCTGTATAAACAGATGCCATAAACTTTCCGATAACGCGTCGAGGAACGTAGAAGAAACCAGGGAGTGCATAATCACTGTATAAACGATATAGGTCTCCGTCACGCTCTTCAATCTTCATATAGTACGCAGGTATTTCTACCATCACGTTACCGTCATGACCCGTCAAGTCTGCCTGCGCGCTACCTCCTTGTTTGAAGCGCGAGTCGTATTTATCAAGGTAGTACTTAACGCTGCCGTCATGGTTTTCTACAAATGAGCGGATGCGAGTCCATATTGGACTGGACTCCTCCGTCATGAGCTCAGGGTTCACCGCTTGCAGATGCCAGTCATGGCTCGTTCTGTACGAAGGTATCTTAATACCGTAGTAGCAGTTGAACGGGAACGTAGGCTTCGTTTCACCAATTCCAACTAAAAGTCCCATAACTTTGTTATATTTATATTGTTAATAATCAATTATTAATATACGAAATATGTATCGATTTCTTTTTGCAAATATACGAATAATTAGTATTATAGTAATACTTTTTATTACTCCCAAGGCAAATCAGGTATTACGAACTGCGAACATGTCCCCTTGCAGTCGCTGTATTGCTTTCCGTTAATTGCACCACGCATTCCTGATATTGATGACTTTATCAGTGCAATATCACGCAATATTCCGCTACCAGTAGCAGTTCCGATTTCTTGTTCTATTGTAGTTGTCTTTTCTTCAACATCCTTTGTTCTCTTCCTCAATCCTTGTGTGTCGTCAGTACCAACAATCTGCTCAACTGATGTAGCCTTAACATTAGCGACCATAGCAGTTTCGTCAGTATCCTTAACTGCCTTTATGTCACCATTGACATCATAAAAACGGAGAGTTCCACCAAGAACCCTTGATGCTGATATTGGTTCAGTAGTGTATATTCTCGGGGTGAAAATGCGTTCTTTTTCATAAACAGCCGACATTATCCCAAGAAATATGTATCCCTCGTTTGCCGGTAGGTTCTTGTCAGTAGCATTGCATTCTGATGTTTGAAAGTTATAGTATATTTTGTATGAATCGCTATCTATGAACTCTCCACCTTCATCAGGTCCTGATATTATGAATTCATTTTCAATCACATGGTCTCCAATAATGTCGCTATGGTATTCACCTTCTCCAACTGTAATAGTCTTGGTGTCATCATCCCACGACACGTTGATTGTTGAGCTCTCGTGTATTTGTGTAGAGGAGTATGCCATGTTTTCAGCTGCCACCGCCCCTTGTGCAATCTTTTCTGTTGTCACTGCGTTGTCATCTATCTTGGAGGATACAACTGCCCCTTGTGCAATCATACGCTCTATGATGGTATTGTTTGCGATGACAGAAGGGATAAGAGTTTTACTTTCATCATCGTATATCACTACGAGTCTGTTGGTGTTTAGATTTGTTCGGAAGTCTTTATTCGCATCCAATGCTCTGTATGCGACTCCCATCATGTCGCTCGATGCCACTGTGTCAATCACTCTCACGTTCCTGCGCCGTGCCCATATATAACTCTTTCTCCTTTCATCATTAAGTGCGATGCTCAATGTATAACTATGCTCTTTCGTTAGGTCACGCTGCATGCTGACAATGCGGAACACTTTCCCTCCTTGCCACAACTGGCTATCCTCTACGGTTATCTTATCACCTGTGTGGAATATCGCTTCATCTGACGACAGCAACATGCTCTCTGAAAGCCATCGAATGTACATATCATCAAGTGTTATTGTGTATTCCACAGCAGGTGCGCAGTGCTTTTCGTACCAGTCCTCTGCGGCCCGTTGCAAGTCGTTTTGGGCCTGAGTTACGTATGAGGATGGCATGATGATGTCTGTCAGTATGTATTTGTCACCCACTGCCACCCTGAATGCCTCGTTATCCTCGCTCGGGAACTTGTAGTTATTTTCGTCTTGAAGCTCGTTAATGGTGAACGTGCGAGTTTCGTGGTCGTAACTGTGGATGTCGAAGTCGTAACCTGCAAGTGATCCTGTGTTGAAGTGTATCTTTGCAGTTGTTCCTGCTATCAGATACAGCGAGTTCCCTTCCGCATCCTTTGCGTTTAGGTCGAACATGGTGCTGTCTGCGAATTTGAGCCTATTTCCTGCATCTATAGATGTAATGCTGCCAATCCTATTGGGGTATATTTCATCGAACACCTTTGTTCTTTCGATGCGTCCATAATTTGAGACTGCATCAGGCATCTCAAAGTAACTGTTTTTCCTGTCAGGGTTCGGTATCAGTGTGGCTCCGTGCACCTTGTTGGCAAGGCACAGCCTCGATGACTGCCTCTGATTGAAGTAGTCGTTGGGTATATTCTTGTTGCCTCCGTAGAAGTATATGCGAGTTCCGAAGTCGTTATCCTCAACCCCATTTCTCTGTATGTCGTATAGGCCGCCTGTGGCACCGTAGTGGAATGTGTGTTCGAGTTGTGTTCCTATCTCTTTGAATATTGAAAGCACATATTTCCCTTGCTGGTTCTTTGTGATGGAGAACTCCATTTCCCACTCCTCACAGATGCCTTGCAGCACATCGAGGCAGTTGGTGTCAGTGTATGCAAGAACCTTTGTGTCTGTATCTTCTTGTACCGTACCCAAAACCCACTGTCCGGGTTGCACTCTCTCCACATTGCTTACTATCTGTTCTGCAAATGTACGGAGGTCTCCAGCAAGCGTGTCGTTGAGTGCCGAGAAAGGCATCATCCACGCCGTATTGAGAAGGATGTAATGCAACCCCTCAAATGTTGCCGAGTATCGGAAGTGCCTTCCGTCTATTTTCTCGATAGAAGGGAGTTGATTTAGCGTGTATATAGCACCACTCACCTCTATGGTGTCTCCAACAGAGAAAGGGAGGACATCAGTACTCTCTACTCCTATGGTCACAGTATCATTACCGTTAATCTCACAACTCTGCTCTGCCGATGTAAGAACGGTGACCACGTCCCCGCTGCTATGCAGTGAGAACGTGGTTCCGTCTCTGTGGGTCACTATCAGAATTTGTCCCATACAACAATGCCGTTGGTGTCGAAATCAGTAATGTCCTCTATCACGCCGCTGACTATTGCATAATACACTGCGTCAGCATCTGCGTATGTGTGAGCAACCTTGGTGTCATCACCTGTGTGGTCTCCCCAAACGTTGTGAGTGAACGTTTGGTCGCCCCACGCCACGGTGACGATTTTGTCGCTCTTCAACTTGATGTATTTCTCACCTTCGCCTCGGAAACGCACTACCCTCTTCACCGGGTCAGGCTCTTTCACTTTAAGCGTGAACGTTCCGACCATCAGGTCATCATTCCACGTCTTGCTGACATCTTGTGTGTCTTCGAGATACACCTCATAAACGAGGGGTTTGGTTGGGTGGATGTCAATCATGAGTCGAGCTGTTCCATCGGTGTCGAACTCGGAAAGGAAACTTTGCCATTTCTGTATGAATGAGAACTTGCTCTGCGCAGGTAGGAAACATTTGAGTGAAATCTCCCTGCTTTGCAGTCTCTTCCATTTTAGGTCAACAACTTCGCCGTGCATGTCAGGCCAATCCTGCGAGAACCTGGTCTTTTGTTTAGGACGTTGCAAGACTCCATCGCTCTGCTGAACATATATAGACCACTCTTTTATGAACCCTTTTCCGTTGAGATAGTACATCATCTTGTAGTTCTTTGACATTGATTCCTCGATGTCCTCTTTTGACGCCGCAATGTCGTACATCTTTACCTCATCGAGTAGAGCCATGCCATAATGCGTTGAGTAGATGTCCTGGCTCATGGAGAAACCAATCACATGCTGCGGTACACTCAGTGTGTCGCACACAACTCCGTCTTTGTATATCGTTATTGATTTATCTTTGTTCACTACAGCCCAATGCGTCCACACGTCAGAAGGAGATGCGTACTGCTTATTGGTGAACTCTTCCACTCCTTTACCCCATTGAAAGTAGAAGTCCATCAGTCCGTCACCGCCTCTCTCGGGCTCCTTGGCGCACACCCAAGCCATGATAGTGAAGTCTCCTGCGAGCGACAGACCGCTGTTGGCGATGTCTGCATGTCCGTTCCCGTCGAACTCTATCGCCTTTCCTATCTTGCCTCCTACGAAGTGGCATTTGGTGACAGTGGCGTTCTTCTTGCTCTTCGAGTAGTCCTGCGCCACGGTGCTGCCGTCGCTTTCGTCGAAGGGGAGATAAAGCACATTGTTTTTGTCTTCCATCGTTTATCGTTTTTTAATGATTATTTCTTTGCTTTCTTTCAATGTGTCTTCCGACACGCTCGCATCACCATGGAGATACACATACACTCTCGCACCTGCATCAGCCTTGATGCTGGCCTTACAGTCATCGTATAGTGACACGATGACAAATGCTTCACTCGCAGCCTCTATCTCCACATAAGACCCATGCCTTACATAGATGCGTCCACGCTTGTTTTGTTCATATATCGCCTTGCCGCTGGCACCGCAAGTGAACATGAATTTCTCTGCGTTGTATATCGTAGCCTCACGGCCAACATTCAACCATTCAGTCTGCATGCCGTAGAAATACTTTCTCAGTATGGACTCCGAAGGGTTGTCTCTCTCCACGTGCCACCCTATGTGGTCTCTGTATTCATTAAGCATGGTGGCCATGTCGGCCTCCTTGATGATGGCTCTCCCATCGTCGCAGAGTCCAATCTCTCTGGCTGCCTCCATGAGTTCTTTGCGTAGTTTTCTTTCGTTTCTTTCCATCTTTATGCCTGTAGTATTCCGTATGCCCGGTTTGCATTCATTCCTGCCTGGGCTACATTGTTGTTGTTGATTATTGTAGCACCCATGCGACGCTGTATGTGGTCGAGCATCTCCACAGCCCTGCCAACATTAGCATCGATGCTGGCGATGCTGCTGAGCTGCCTTTCGAGGATGCCCAACTGCTGGGATTGTATGATGCGCGTAGCATTGGTATATCCTGCCAGCAGGTCGATGCTCTCCTGGCTTGCGCCCTTGATGGCACCGCTCAACGTGCTGGTGTCAGCATCGTCACCACCGAACATCTGATTGATCATTCTAATGCGGTCTGCGAAAGCCTCCGATGCTGCTATAGCCTCATCCTGCATCTGCTGTATTGCATCGTCAGACATCTTGCTGGAGTCCGACATGATGTCCTCGAACTTTTTGTACCATTCCTCTATCCAAGGCATGATGAGTTCAGTCTTTGCAAGGTTGATTGCAGCGGTCTTCATCAGGCTTTTCACCATGTCGCCGACTGCTTTTTGCACATCCCTGTTGGTTCCGCCACCGGCGAGAGCGTCTATCACGGCACTCGATATCTTGTCACCAACACCGGGGATTGTTTCCTGCGTCAGGTCTTCGGCGAGGCTGTCGTATGCGTCAGCAAGGTTGCGCTCCAACTCTTTGATGTTATCAGTCTGCGCGTCGATGTCGTCTTGCGTGTATTCGCTCGACTTGCCTGAGAGGTCTTTGCGCATAGCCTCTAACTTTGTTTTCTCCTCTTCAATCTGCTGTTGTAGGTTTGATATGATTTGCCGTTGCAGGTCGTACCTCTCGCTGCTGTATGTGCGCTCCAACTGGTCTTGCATGTCCTTGAGCGCGCTGTTCAGCTGCTTAATCTTTGCCTCTGTGTTTTCTATTATCTTGGCGTTCTCATTGCTGGCATCATTCCATAGTTT
>JABUUG010000066.1 GCA_021443285.1 Bacteroidaceae bacterium | reverse complement strand
GACACCGACAATATCTATGAGAGCGTAGCAATCATTGCAAAGCGTTCAAACCAGATAGCTGCGGAGATGAAGAAGGAAATCAAATCTAAACTTGAGGAGTTTGCTTCTTACAGCGAGACGATTGATGAGAGATATGAGAACCGCGAGCAGATAGAAATCTCTCGCTACTACGAGAAACTGCCGAAGCCGACTATCATCGCATCGCAGGAGTTTATCGACAACCAGATATATTTCCGCAATCCACAGCAGGACTCCAACCACTATAACGACAGATAAGCAATGTGGCAGCGAATACAAACCGTATGGCTTCTTCTCGCCGTTGCCGCCCTTGCAGTCTTTGTCTCGCTGCCGTTGGGATATTTCGTCCCGGAAAATATGGCAGCAAATGCGACTCTCTATTCCCTGTGGCTTGAGACTGGTACGGGAGAAAAAGTTTTCACATCATTCATCCTTCATCTGCTGCCACTGGTTGTAATGCTTATATCGTTGTATGCAATCGTGGCGTTCAAGAATAGGAAAAAGCAGGCAAAGCTGTGTGCTACAGGCTGTCTGTTTCTTGTCTTGGAATATGTGGCTTTAACATATTTTGTGTATTTCCAATATTCTCCGATGGGAGAGTTCTCGCCTTCGTTCATGGTATGCCTGCCAGTAGTTTCGGCCGTGTTCATACTGCTTGCACGCAGGGCGATACTGAAGGATGAAGCACTTGTCAGGGCTGCTGACAGAATAAGATAGGTTCTGTAAATTGGAGTTAAGGAAGTAAAGGAGTTAAAGACATTACCTATGTGGTTTGTATCCAATCTGAATCTGAGAACAGTCATTTGTCTTTAACTCCTTTAACTCTCTTAACTCCTTTAACTCCACATTTACTTCATAAAATAAAGTAAAATAATGGATAAAAAGCGATTACTTTCAGTGAAATACCTGATTCCAGCGTTGATATGCTTGTTCGCGATTGTTTGGCTGGTATATTATTTCCTCTTTACTCCGCTATCAGGAACGGGTAAGGAGGAAAAACTGTTTATTGACAGGGACGACACATTCGACTCCGTGATGACAAAACTCAAGCCTATAGCTACCACTGTAGGGCAGAGCGGTTTTGCCACAGTAGCGAGACATCTGGACTATGACGAAAACATAAAGCCAGGAATGTATATACTTGACACAAACATTGGTGCGCTGAACTTTGTGAGGAAGCTCAGAAACGGCAGACAGGACGCACTGATGGTTACTGTCCCTGTGGTGAGAACAGTA
The DNA here is from genome assembly GCA_021443285.1 of Bacteroidaceae bacterium. Lineage (GTDB taxonomy): Bacteria > Bacteroidota > Bacteroidia > Bacteroidales > Bacteroidaceae > Prevotella. The sequence goes on along the minus strand of JABUUG010000066.1, from coordinate 10,924 downwards.
TATGACATGGCGAGAAAGCTTGACGGCAAACTCCTGACAGACAGTGCGGAATACATCAAGGTGTTCACGGACAGCGTGATAATCAGCTCGCTTGGTTATACGAAGGAAACGTTCCCGTCAATCTTCATCCCGGATACATATGACTTCTATTGGACAGATACCCCAGAGAAACTGTTGAAACGAATGGCAAAAGAGCATGACAAGTTCTGGACAGACGAACGCCGTGCAAAGGCTGATGCCATAGGACTGACACCCGACCAGGTCGCCACACTTGCAAGCATTGTCGATAGCGAAACGAACATCGACTCAGACAAGCCGAAGGTTGCGGGAGTCTATCTGAACCGTCTGAAGCAGGGTATGAAACTGCAGGCAGACCCTACAGTGAAATTTGCAGTCGGCGACTTTACCCTGCGGCGCATACTATTCAAGCACCTCACCATAGACAGCCCATACAACACATATAAGTATGAGGGACTGCCACCAGGTCCGATATGTGTACCATCAAAGGCTGGGCTTGACGCAGTGCTTAATCCCGACAAGCACGACTACGTTTTCTTCTGTGCAAGTCCTGCCTTTGACGGCACACACATCTTCGCAAGCAACAGTGAGGAACACATGCGGAACGCAAGGGCTTATCAGGATGCCCTGAACAAGAGAAAGATCAAGTGATGAACCTTGCGCGTCAGCACAAGGCACAGAGGCTACGATTTAAGTGTTTTTATTTGTTTATCGGACGATTTTATAATCCTGACAGCAATGAATAAATAGAAAGATCTTTTGTAAATCGTAAAATCTTCAAATGTTTTCCAATAGCTAAATAGCAGATAGTCAAATAGTAAATAAGATTATGCAGTTTATTAAAGATGTTTTCAGACCAAAGATTGTTCACACATTAAAGCATTACAACAACAAGAAATTCATGTCCGACCTTATGGCGGGCGTGATAGTGGGCATTGTTGCCCTTCCGCTTGCCATAGCCTTTGGCATTGCCTCTGGTGTTTCGCCGGAGAAGGGAATCATCACTGCTATTGTTGCCGGTTTCATCATTTCTGTTTTCGGCGGCAGCAAGGTGCAGATAGGAGGTCCTACGGGCGCGTTCATTATTATTATATACGGCATTATACAGGAACACGGCATGATGGGGCTGACCATAGCCACACTGATGGCGGGTGCCTTCCTGATTATGTTCGGACTTCTCAAACTCGGCACAATCATCAAATATATCCCTTATCCAATCATTGTGGGCTTCACTTCGGGTATTGCCGTAACCATCTTCACCACCCAGATAAAGGATTTGCTCGGACTGCAAATGGAGTCGGTGCCATCTGACTTCACCCAGAAATGGATTGCCTATTTCCAGTGTATCGGTACAATCGATATGTGGAGTGCGGTGATTGGCATTGCATCTGTGGTGGTAATCGTTGTAACCCCGATGTTTGTGAAGAAGATACCGGGATCGCTTGTTGCAATCGTTGTTATGACAGTTGCTGCCCTGCTCCTGAAGCAGTTTGCCGGTGTCGATACGATAGAAACCATCGGCGACCGTTTTTCCATAAGCAACAGCATACCGGAAGCCGCAATGCCTGTTCTGACATGGGAGGGCATAAAGGAACTCGTCTCTCCTGCGCTTACGATAGCCATGCTCGGTGCAATAGAAAGTCTGCTTTCAGCCGCTGTGGCCGATGGCGTAATCGGAGACCACCACAATTCCAATACAGAGCTTATCGCACAGGGCATTGCCAATCTTGCAAGCCCGATATTCGGAGGAATACCTGCCACAGGTGCCATCGCGCGGACAATGACTAACATAAACAACGGCGGACGCTCACCGATTGCAGGTATCGTGCATGCTGTTGTCCTGCTCATTATCTTCCTTTTCCTTATGCCATTGGCACAGTATATCCCTATGGCGTGTCTTGCCGGTGTGCTTGTGATAGTCAGCTATGGCATGAGCGGATGGCGTTCTGTAATGCACCTTATGAACAACCCGAAGAGCGACGTTGTTGTGCTGTGGGTAACATTCTTCCTGACAATCATCTTCGACCTTACTGTTGCCATAGAGATAGGGCTCATCATTGCCTGCCTGCTGTTCATGAAGCGTATGGCGGAGACATCTGAGGTGCAGGTAATCAAGGATGAGATAGATGCAGACGAGGAGTCTGACTTCCAACTTGAGAACAACGAACACCTCATCATTCCTGAAGGTGTTGAGGTGTATGAGATAAACGGCCCGTTCTTCTTCGGGGCAGGTAATAAGTTTGAGGAGGTGATGGCAACTCTGCATCATCAGCACCGTCCGAAAGTCCGTATCATCCGTATGCGTAAAGTGCCGTTTGTGGATTCTACAGGCATACATAACCTTACCAACCTTTGCGAAATGTCAAAAAAGGAGGGTATTCAGATTGTGTTGTCAGGAGTAACGGAGAAAGTGCAGTCTCAGCTTGAAAAAGCTCATTTTGAAAGAGTTGTGGGCAAAGATAACATCTGTCCGCACATAAACATAGCCCTGAAGAAAGCGGAAGAGATAGTGTGCCACTAACCTTTTGGCATAGTTATTGCATATCTATTTACGTTGACTAATTACTGTTTAGCCAATTATTGAAATTTAGTGATTTTATTATTTTGCAATTTGCCCAGTTGCCGATAATCAAATATGATTCGTCTTTGATGCTTCGCTTGCAAAGAAATAATAAGATACTCACCAATAGCTAAATCGTAAATAATCAATTCAAAAGCAATAGCTAAGTTGTAAATTGTAAAAGAGTAAATAAAACTGTGGCACAGAAATTTTCCCAAGAGACATCACGGATGCTGACATACTCCCGGCAGGAAGCACAGCGACTCCACTGCGATACGGTGGAGCCCGAACACCTTCTGCTCGGCTTTTTGCGTCTCAATGCCGATGACAACATCCGTATATTTTCAGACAACAACATCGACATCTCCGAAATGAAAGGCAAGATAGAAAGCCATGTCGGTAAGCCATACGGGACTGTTGAGGACGTTGTGAACATAAACCTTTCCGATTCCGCCAACCATCTTATTCGTATGGCGGTGGTGGAGTCTGCCGCTTCTGGAAGCAGAAGTGTAGAGCCAATCCATGTGCTTCTCGCTCTTATGAGCAGTCAGGCACGCAACAGCGTGAAGGACTTCCTTGAAGAGAAAAACCTTAACTACAGCCAGATAAAGGCTCTTGTAAATAAAGAACAGTGCGCTGACACAAAAGGTACTGGGGAAAATGAAGGTAAAGATGGTAGAGAGAGTAAAGAAGGTAGAGAAAGGATAGGCGATAAAGAGGAAAGGGAACAATTGCAGAATACTTCTTCGTCCGCATCTCCATTTACAAACTCGCTGGGTGATGACGACTCTGAGTTTGAAAGTGAGATTATGGGCGACGACTCAAAGTCGGTGAAGAATGAAAGGAAGGACAGAAACAAGTCAAAGACTCCTGTTCTTGACAATTTCTCCACCGATCTTACTCAGGCTGCACGCGACGGAAAACTTGACCCTATGGTCGGAAGACAGAAGGAAGTGGAGCGTGTGCAGGAAATACTCTGCCGCCGAAAGAAGAACAATCCCGTACTCATAGGTGAGCCAGGTGTAGGCAAGAGTGCCATTGTTGAGGGATTGGCGCAGATGATTGCCGACAAAACCGCATCTTCAATACTGCATGACAAGCGTCTGCTCTCGCTTGACCTGACAGCAGTTGTTGCCGGAACAAAATACCGCGGACAGTTTGAGGAACGCATGAAGGCAATAATCAACGAACTGGAAACAGAGTCGAACATAATAATCTTCCTTGATGAGATACACACACTCATCGGATCAGGCTCTGCAAGCGGCACGATGGATGGCGCAAATATCCTCAAACCCGCACTTGCAAGGGGAACGGTACAGTGTATTGGAGCAACAACACTTGACGAATACCGCAAGTCGATAGAGAAGGACGGTGCCATGGAACGTCGTTTCCAGAAGGTTATTGTAGATGCAACAACCAAGACAGAGACTCTGGAGATACTGGAGAATCTCTGCGACCGTTACGAGAAGCATCATCATGTAAGATACAGTGCAGACGCCCTCAAGGCGTGTGTCGAGCTTACCGACCGCTATATCTCCGACCGTGCATTCCCCGACAAGGCGATTGATGCAATGGACGAAGTCGGAGCCCGCATACACCTCAAGAATGCTGCTGTGCCACAGCCAATAATCGACAAGGAGAACAGCATAAAGGAGGTGCGCAAGCAGAAAATGAAGGCGGTTGACAATCAGGACTTTGAGACCGCTGCAAAATTGCGCGACGACCAGACAGTGCTTGAAAAGGAACTGCAGAAACTGAAACAGCAGTTCTGCGAGGAGAGCCGTGAAAACTATTTCCCAGTAAATGAGGAACAGGTGGCAGATGTCGTCTCAATGATGAGCGGAGTGCCCGTTACGCGCGTAAAAGAGGCCGAGGGAAAACGTCTCAGGCAGATGGCAGCGGTGCTCCGCTCCAAAGTCATTGCGCAGGATTCTGCCATAGAGAAAATGGTGAAGGCAATACAGCGCAACCGTATCGGGCTACGGCCGAAGAATCATCCTATCGGGGCATTTATGTTCCTCGGACCGACAGGTGTCGGCAAGACACACCTCGCAAAGAAACTCGCAGAAGAGATGTTCGGCACACCTGACGCAATAATACGCGTCGATATGAGCGAGTATTCCGAAAGCTTCAACACATCCCGCCTCGTCGGAGCCCCTCCCGGATATGTCGGTTTTGAGGAGGGTGGACAGCTGACAGAGCGTGTGCGTCGTAAGCCTTACTCCATAGTACTGCTCGATGAGATAGAAAAAGCTCACTCCAACGTGTTCAATATGCTATTGCAGGTACTCGACGAGGGCCGTATGACCGACGGAAACGGCAGACTCATCGATTTCTCCAACACCATAATCATTATGACAAGCAATGCCGGTACACGGCAACTCAAGGACTTTGGCAATGGTATAGGTTTTGACCGTATCAACTCCCGCAATATGCAGGACGATAAGAACAAGGAATTTGCACGCAGTATAATACAGAAGAGCCTTGAAAAGCAGTTTGCACCCGAGTTCCTCAACCGTCTTGATGAGATAATAATGTTCGACCAGCTTTCTAAAGAGGCGATAAACAAGATTATTGACATAGAACTGCGCGACCTTATTATCCGTGTTGAGGAGCTTGGCTACCATATAGAAATTACTCCTGAAGCAAAGGATTTCATAGCTGATAAGGGCTATGACATACAGTACGGCGCTCGTCCGCTGAAGCGTGCATTGCAGAGTTATGTTGAGGACAATGTGTGTGAGTTGCTCTTGGCAGAAACCCTGAAGACTGATGACACAATTCTAATCAGGAAGGACGGGGAGAAGATTATCGCCACGATAGTGAATAACGAATAATGAATAGTGAATAGTTTGCTGCCGCGATGTTTGAATGTGAACAGCCCCTGCATTCGAAGCGTCAGCTCCGAAAAATCCGCGGCAGCGAACTATTCACTTTTCGTTATTCACTATTCACTATTTATTTCACGCCAAGTATTTTGTGCATCTGCATGGAAAGCCTCCAACGTGGGTTTTCCATGCAGTGTCTTATTGCCTCCTGTATTATCTGCCTGTTGCGCTGGGCGTCGTTCACATCGCATGGTTGGAGAAAGCGGTGGGAGGCGCGTATGCCGTCATAGGCAGAAAGGTTCGGGCATGGGAAGATTACCTTCAACTCATCGCAATGGTCAAGAACAATCGGCAGATGTGTCGATTCTTGGAACTGGTCTTTTGGTGAAAGTGTTATCCAGTCAATGTTTTGGGGCAATCTGCGTGTGCCGTTAGTCTCAATGGCGATGGTCTTGTGCGTTTTCTTCTTCAGCAGGTTCACGAAGTCTTCATCTATGAACAGCGACGGTTCTCCACCTGTAAGCACAACCAGTGGGGCAGGGTAGCGGTTAATTTCTTCCGCTATTTCCTTTGCCGTGAGCAGTTCCCCCTCTTCATGCTCCGTGTCGCAGAACGGACATTTTAGGTTGCAGCCCGAAAAGCGCACGAAGACAGCTGAACTGCCTGTGTGGTAGCCCTCACCCTGAAGGGAGTGGAATATCTCGTTTATCTTATACATCGAGCCCTTTTGTTATTGCCTTCAAATAAAAAGCCACTGTGTTCGGCACTACTATGCCGAAACTAATGTCAGTCCTCATTCATCCTTCACGTAAGTGGCGGTATTGCCCTCGCTCTCCTCCACCGTTGCCTTGTAGCAGGTGGGAATCTGGTCAACAATCCATCGGGCGATGTTCTCGGCTGTCGGGTTGAACGGCAGTTTCTCGTTCAGAAAACTGTGGTCAAGATAGTCGTGTATGGCCGACTTGATATGCGAGAAATCGCACACCATGCCGTCCTCGTTTAGTTCCGCCGACTTGCAGTAGGCGGTTATTATCCAGTTGTGTCCGTGTATTCTGCTGCATTTGCTTTCGTAGGATAGTTTCAGCTGGTGTGCGCCGGCTATCTCCATACGCTTCGAGACGTAGTACATGGTTTTAGGTGGGTTATTTCATTTTTTCATTTATGATGTATGATTTGTTGATTTGTCAGTCTGCCGCAATCGCAAAATCATAAATCAACAAATCATAAATGTGTCATCTTCATAATTATTGCCGCAAATATAGTGTTTTGTGTTGAATATGAGTGTATTGAGGAATAAAAATCAATAAAATGCTTGTTTTTGTTCCGTGAAAAGCGGGCGTGGCGGCGATATACTTGCAGTTTGTGTACATTTGCAAGACAATACTACCACCGCTCCGTGCGCGTTCGCGCATGGCTATGGATGGTTTCCTTTTCCCTGAATACCATGAATGACTTAGTTTTAGCCTCGCTTACAAACCTCTTTGCCCTCATAAGACACACCTGCAATCTTGAGCCGGAAAGTGCAAGGGAGACTGTGAGATATTACCTGAAAAGATATTTCGGCATACGGCAGTATCAGGAGTACATTGGCTTGTATGACAGCCTGTTGGACGTTTATTCTATACAGGAACCCGACCCGACCGACGTAATCGGGTCTGTGTCCCAGCAGTTGACGGCGCAGATAACCGATATGGATCGTACACTGCTTGTGCTTCGTCTGATGGAGTTTGCTGCTCAGGATGGAGTGTTGCAAGATGAGGCAAAGAAACTTTTTGCCATAGCTGCTGAGAAGTTCAATATAGAGGAAAGTCTTATAGCCGACTTCTATGCCTTCATAGAAGGGACTACAACAGACAATGTCGCGATAAGCGAACTGGGGGACAAACAGGCTGATGAGGGACGGTTGCGTGTCCTTCGGATAAAGAAGTTTAATAGCACGCTGGTGGCATACGATGGAAGCGACAGTCTGCGAATGAACGAGACTGTGATGCAGCCCGGACTTTTCCAGAACTGGCCGCGCAACGGCGTTATTTCCCGCAAGAATGGACAGCCAATATTCCATGAGTTCGCAGAGCGACTGTTTGAGGCAGAGCAGACTGTGGAACGTATCCGTTTTTGCGCCCGCCATCTGAATTTCCGATTCCCTAATAGCAACAACGGACTTCACGACTTCAGTTTCGACCTGCAGTCGGGAGAATTCGTCGCAATAATGGGAGGCAGCGGAACGGGCAAATCCACACTGCAGAGCATACTGAACGGCACACTCAAGCCCACCAGCGGTTCGCTTACCATAAACGGACTGGAGCTTTACGACAATATCGAGACCATGAAACCCTACATAGGTTTTGTGCCTCAGGATGACCTGCTTATAGCGGAGCTGACGGTATATGAAAACCTCTACTATACCGCGCGCTTCTGTTTTGACGACCTTTCTGAGAGTGCGCTTCAGGAACGTGTTGAAAAGACTCTCTCCGACCTTGGGCTTTCCGCGATAAAGCACCTGAAAGTGGGTTCTCCGCTCAACAAGACCATTAGCGGAGGACAACGCAAACGTCTGAACATCGCCCTGGAACTCATAAGAGAGCCTGCCATACTCTTTCTTGACGAGCCCACCAGCGGACTGTCGTCTGCTGACTCTGAGAACGTGATACACCTACTGAAAGAGCAGACATTCCTCGGAAAACTTGTTTTAGTAAATATACACCAGCCTTCTTCTGACATATTCAAGCTGTTCGACCGTCTCTGGATACTCGATTTGGGTGGTTATCCTATTTACGACGGAAACCCACTCAATGCACCGACCTATTTCAAGGAAGCAGCCAACTATGCCGATGCTGGATATTCCTTCTGCAAGACGTGCGGAAACATCAATCCCGAGATTATGTTCAATATAATAGATGAACATACTCTTGATAGCGGCGGTCGCCCCACCGCGGAGCGGAAACTCTCTCCCGAAGAGTGGCACAATCGCTATGTGGCGAAGCGAGAGGAGAGTGGAGAAAAAGAGGTGGAACGCGAAAATCTGCCGCCTACACAGCAGAAGAAACCAAATGCCCTCAAGCAATTTGCCATCTACCTCAAGAGAAACGTCAAGGCTAAACTTACCGACAGGCAGTTCCTGCTCATCGCCCTGCTTGAAGCACCGTTGCTTGCCCTCGTCGTCGGAATGCTCACACGATTTTCCGGAGACAACGGATACACCGTATTCGACAACAAAAACCTCCTGTCATATTTCTTTATGGCAATCATCGTGGCCATATTCATGGGTATGAGCGTCTGTGCAGAAGAGATCATAAAAGACCGCGCACTGCTCAGGCGCGAGAAGTTCCTACAACTCAGCCATGCCGCCTATATCTCATCTAAGCTCGTGTTTGCCTCTATCATAGCCCTCATACAGACCGGACTGTTCATACTCGTCGGCAACCATCTGCTCCAGCTCTCCGACCTTTGGCTACAGTGGTGGCTCATCATGTTCTGCACAGCCTTCCTCGCCAGTCTTATGGGACTGCTCCTGTCGCAGACACTCAGTTCCGTCGTCGCCATCTACATCACCATACCCATTCTCCTTATTCCCCAAATCCTCCTTTGTGGACTTGTCGTCGATTTCGACGATCTCAACCAACACAGCAAGACGCGCAACGTCCCCCTCATTGGAGAAATTATACCCTCACGATGGTCCTTCGAGGCATTGGCTGTTACCGTTTTTACGAAGAACGACTACACCCGTAACTTCTTCGCAGACCAGGCCGGGCAGTACGAGCTGCAGATAACACGCTTGGGATTTCTTCGAGAACTCGACTTAAAGGCAAAGGAGGTCGAATACGCGTTGAGACAAAAGAATAAAGCCGCTGTGTTCGGCACTACTATGCCGAAACGTAACGAGACAAACTATCTCTCCAACCTCCCCCTCATACAGAACGAGACGCGAAAGCTCATGCAGCGATGGGACATAGAGCAGTTCAAGGACATCGACAAACTTCAGGCTGGCAAGGCAGACACCCTCATCATGGCAAGATACAAAGAGTGGATAAAGCGAGTCGACAAGCAACTTTACCGGCAGAGTTATACCTACACAGCCTTAATAGATGCAGAGAAGCAGAAGATTATAGATGAGCATTCCGATGACCCACGCTACCTCGTCAAATTGCAGGAAAACCACACCAACAAACATCTGGAATCCGTGCTCGTGAACACAGGAGCCGAGAAACTCGTAAGGCAGGAGGACGACTGTCTCGTGCCTCTTGCCGGTACAGTCTATCTCACACCACCCTCAAACAACGGTCGTGCACCGTTTTACAGTTGTGAGAAAGTCGTCGGTGATTGGCATATCGACACCCTCGCCTTTAACCTTACCGTCATCGCATTCATGTCGCTCCTCCTCGCACTGCTCCTATACAGCGACTTTCCCGGCAGAATGCTCAGGAAAGAGTAGCCTACCACTTTATATACCTTTTTTACATTAACTGAATCACTATGCAAGAAACAAGACAAAACAGAATAGCACGCCTCTTACAGAAGGAACTTTCTGTCATATTTCAACAGCAGACACGCCAGATGCGCGGTGTCATGCTAAGCGTTACACACGTCAAAATAAGTCCCGACCTCAGTATCTGCACTGCACATATCTCCGTCTTCCCGTCGGAAAAAGGAATGGAGATACTTGAAAGCATAAACAAACAAAAAAGCCAAATCCGATTTGAACTTGGCAACAGGATAAAGAGTCAGGTCAGAATAATCCCCGACCTCCGCTTCTTCCTCGACGACTCGCTCGACTATCTTGAGAAAATTGACGAGCTGTTGAAGAAGTGATATGAAAAGGGAGGGCACTGGATAGCACCCTCCCTTTTGTTTTAATAACGCCGAATATTATTCTTACGGGCAATTCATTATTGCTTCTTTAGCTTCAGACCAGCCTTCATTCCCTTAATATTTTTCGTGAGTGATGATATGCTCGATAGGGTTGAGTTGCTCGAACTTGAAGCTACGGTCTGGGCGAATGAGAGAATCTTTGTGGCATCAACAACTATTACAAGGTCGTTTCCGCTGAGTTGTGTTGTGCCAATGAACTGCTTGGCGGTATTTAGGTATTTCAGCGTAACGTTGCCGTTCTCCACTGTGTAAGTGCCTTTTATAGTCTTTCCCTTTACGCTCTGTGTGAAGTTGCCCTGTTCATCGAACGTCATTGTGAGCATACCCTTCTTTACTCCCACTTTCTGGAAATAAGTGTCGAGCTTCTTCTCGATACTTGACGACATCACACTTCCACCGGCTTTTGCCAGGAGGTTGTCGCTCGTGAACAGTACAGCTGGCTCCTGATATTCCCATGTGCCGACAATGCTCGTTGTTGTAACGCCGAGCGCACTGGAGATGATGTCTGTGATGCCTCCGAGTGTACTGCTGCCAGAAGTCGTGCCTGTAGTGGTTGTGCTTGTGTTGTTTTTTCCAATTGCCTGTCCCACCTTGCCGAGAATGTCGGAGATGGACTGTGCGTTTGCAGACACTGCCATGAAGGCAACGA
>JABUUG010000065.1 GCA_021443285.1 Bacteroidaceae bacterium | reverse complement strand
GGACAGGATTTGCAGGCACTGCAGCAGCGTCTGACTGCAGAGTTTGCAAGCGAGCAGGAGGCTTTCAACAAGCAGCTCACAGACTCCATCCACAATTTTATAGCACGCTACAACAAGGCTAAGGGTTACACCTTCATCCTGTCGAAGTCCGGCGACAACATGCTGTATGCTGACAAGGCCTGCGACATAACTAAGGAGGTCATTGAAGGCCTTAACAAGGAGTACAAGAAGTAAAGGCAACATCCATTTAATCGGCTTCGCCGCTTGCCAGAGCAAGAATTCTGAAGTTAAAGGGAGTTATGCGCCTACGGCGCGGAAGTTAAAGGACAATAGCTTCTGAGACTCAAGTACATATGTCCCTTAACTTCCGCTGAAAAGCAGCATAACTTCCTTTAACTTCTTATAACTTCCAATTTATAGAACATATACATATATTGAATTTCATGAGAGTTCGTCTCAGATACATACTACTTGCTGTTTTTGCGGCGAGTAGTATTTTTGTTTCAGGCCAAGATCGTTTGAGGCGTATGCCTAAGCGTGAATTCCGTGGTGCGTGGATACAGTGCGTGAACGGACAGTTCCAGGGAATGAGTACAGAGAGTATGCAGCAGAACCTTCTGAAGCAGCTTAACACTCTGAAGGCTGAAGGCACAAACGTAATAATCTTTCAGGTTCGTCCTGAATGTGACGCTCTGTACGAGAGCAGCATAGAACCGTGGAGCAAGTTCCTGACAGGTGTTCAGGGGCGGGCACCATCTCCGTATTGGGACCCTCTGCAATGGATGGTTAAGGAGTGCCACAAGCGTGACATGGAGCTTCATGCCTGGATAAACCCATACCGAGCAAAAACTAAGAACACGACAAGTCTGACTTCCAATCATGTGGCAAAAAGACATCCTGAATGGGTGTTTTCTTACGATGGTCTGCTTATACTGAATCCCGCCTACAAGGAGTGTCGCGACTACATCTGCGAGGTAACAGCCGACATTGTCAGCCGCTATGACATTGACGGCCTACATATAGACGACTATTTCTATCCTTATCCAGTGGCTGGTCAGAAGATACCAGACAGCCAGCAGTATAACCACTATAGACAACACTGTTTGAACACGCCAATGACTCAGAATGACTGGCGGAGAGAGAATGTAAATCTATTTATAAAGCAGTTAGCGGAGACGGTTAAGGCGACCAAGCCATGGGTGAAATTCGGTGTGTCTCCATTCGGTATCTACCGCAACAAGCGGAACGATCCGAAGGGAAGCGAGACGAACGGTCTGCAGAACTACGACGATCTCTATGCAGACTGTCTGCGGTGGACGGAGAAAGGATGGGTGGATTACCTTGTGCCACAGCTTTACTGGCAGATAGGTCATAAGAGTGCGGACTACGAGACTCTGATACGATGGTGGAACCTTAACGTGTTCAACCGTCCTCTGATTATTGGTGAGGACATAGAGAGGACAGTGAAATATACTGCTCCGGGTGAGCACAATGGAGACCAGATGGAGATGAAGTTTGGGCTTCAGGATGAGTTAGGAAACGTGAAGGGCAGTGTTCTTTGGTATTCTCGTCTTGCTGTTGACAACCATGGAAATTACGGCTACCGTCTGCAAAGCAACTACTGGCGGAGACCTGTTCTGCAACCGTCAATGACATTCATTGATGACAGTTGCCCTGATAAGGTGAAGAAACTGAAATGCCTGAAGGATGAGGGTGAGCGTGTTCTCTTCTGGCTTGCCCCTGAGGGTTCCACATGGAAGGACAAGGCTGTTAAATATGTGGTGTACCGGTTTATGAACAAAGAAAAGGTTGACCTTGAGGATGCCTCGAAGATTGTTGCAATCACAACTCGTACTTACTACAAGATACCGCCAGTAACTGACAGTGGCAAACACAAGAAACAGAAATACTATTATTATGTTACAGCACTTAACCGCCTGCACAATGAGAGCAAGGAGGTAAAGGTGAAGGTGAAATATTGATAATGTTTAAGGATTTATTGTTGCAGCGTCGTAGCTGCAGACAGTTCAGTGAGAGGGAGATACAGCCAGATGATGTGGAGCTGATACTTCGTGCGGCTCTTCTGTCGCCTTCGTCCCGAGGGCGGCGGACTTGGCATTTTGTGGTTGTTGAAAGAAAGGAGGACCTGGAAAAACTGTCTGAAGCCAAGTCTTCGGGGAGTGATTTCCTGAAGTGTGCAAGACTGGCTGTTGTGGTGTGCGCAGATGCTTTTGAGAACGACTGCTGGATAGAAGACGGGGCTATAGCGGCATATGGTATGCTTCTACAGGCAGAAGAACTTGGAATAGGAGGATGCTGGTGTCAGATTCACAAGCGTATGCTGTCTGACGGGACGCATTCGGAGGATGTGGTGCGTGGCATTCTTGACATTCCGGAGAATGTGAACGTGCTGTGTATTGCAGGTTTCGGCTACAGGAATGTGGAGCAGCCGCCTTCTAAAGAAGAGAATCTGAAATGGGAGAATGTGCATCTGCACAGGTATTAGCCCCCCCCCAAAAAACCACTGCCCCCTAAAGGGGGTGTTAAGTGGAGTGGAGTACAAGCCCCCCCCCCTTTAGGGGGCAGGGGGCTTTTGAGGTTAAAGAAAGTATAGAAAAATAAAGAAGAAGGACAGGTCTTGTCAAGGATTGCGGAGGTTTATTTTCTTGTAATAATAGAGCAGTGCGTTTTTGGGTGTCCCTTGTTTGACGAGATTGTCGAGTATTCGTTTTGCTTCTTCTTTTTTATTTTGCTTGAGTTTTAGTTCGACTGCCTTAAGGAGATATTTTTTGTTTGCGGTATTGAGAGTGTATGCTTGCTGGTAGTCGAACTCTGCGAGTGGTATAAGTTTTTGTTTTTCTTCTATCTCAGCTCTGATGAGCCATGCATTGATGCTGTCGGGGTATATTTCGACGAGCAGGTTTGCATCGTCAAGTGCCTCGGTGTGTCTGTTGTCGGACTGATTGAGCTGTGCCCTGCCCATGAGTGCGTGATAATTGTCCGGGTGGGTCTTGAGTATGTTGTTGTAGTCTGCGCGTGCGAGTCCGAAGTGAAAGAGCTGCTGGTTGGCGAATGCTCGGAAATAGAGTGCAGTGAAGTTGTCGGGCTCAAGTCTGATGACGTTGTCATAGATGTCTTTTGCCTGCTGATACCGGCTATGATGTATATACGCGGCAGCTTTTTCCATCTGCTGTGAAATGGTCATATTGGCAAAAGGATTGTTGTCCTCCTTAGTCCTCTGTGATGACGAGGGGATGAGGACATTTTTCCCTTCCTCTTGCTGCGCGAAGGCAGAGAGAGGAAGGGAAAAAAATATGACAAAAAGTATGTTACGCATTTTTTATATAATTGACTATCCAGGCACCCACTTCCTTTGTACCATATTTGGCTTCTCCTTCAACCTGTATCTCAGGTGTACGGACATTGGCGTCAAGGGATGCATCTACTGCCTTGCGAACGAGTGCGCCCTCTTCCTTTAGGTCGAAGTATTCAAGGAGCATTGCGACGGAGAGGATTTGCGCGAGTGGATTGGCGATGTTGAGTCCCTTTGCCTGTGGCCATGAGCCATGTATAGGCTCGAAGACTGGTGTGGAAGAGCCTGTAGAGGCTGATGGGAGGAGTCCCATAGATCCGCTGATAACAGAGCCTTCGTCGGTTAGGATGTCGCCAAAGGTGTTCTCTGTAACCATGACATCGAAGAAACGTGGCTCCTGAATCATGCGCATAGCGGCGTTATCGACATACATGTAGTCGGTGTTCACTTCGGGGTATTGTGGTGCCATCTCCTGTGCAACTTTTCTCCAGAGTCGTGATGATGCGAGGACATTTGCCTTATCTACTACGGTGAGGTGCTTATTACGCTTCATGGCATACTCGAAGCCTACCTTGAGTATTCGCTCAACCTCTGGACGTGTGTAGTAGTTGGTGTCATAAGCCTCTTCTACTCCATCGGCGTTAATCTGAGGTTCCACCTTCTTTCCGAAATACATGCCACCGGTGAGTTCGCGGATACAGATGAAGTCGGCTCCTTCAACGAGTTCCTTGCGCAACGGTGACTTGTGAACAAGGCATGAGAATGTCTGCACTGGTCGGATATTTGCGAAAAGCCCGAGTTTCTTTCTCATAGCAAGAAGTCCCTGTTCGGGGCGCACCTTTGCAGAAGGATTGTTGTCGAACTTAGGGTCTCCGACGGATGCGAAAAGGACTGCATCAGCCTGCTGACAGATTTTGAAGGTCTCTTCTGGGAAGGGGTCTCCAACCTCATCTATGGCATGAGCACCACAGAGTGCCTCTTTATAACTGACGTCATGACCGAATTTTTCTGCAATAGCATTCATTACTGCTACTCCTTGTTCCATAATCTCCGGACCGATACCATCGCCGGGAAGAACTGCAATGTTTAGTTTCATAATCTTATTTACAATTTTACGATTTACGATTTATCTATTGATTTTGATTTGTATATTATACTATTTAGTAATTCAATGAATGTACTGATATATATATGGAAAACCTTTACCATACTTTCATTTCGGTTAATTAAGTAATCAAGAGGCTGCTGTCGCCATAGCTGAGGAAACGGAAGTTATTTTGCAAGGCGTAGTCATACACTTTACGCCAATCATTGCCGATGAATGCGGAGACGAGCAGGAGAAGAGTGCTCTGCGGCTGATGGAAATTGGTAACGAGCATCTTTACAATTTTATATTCGTAACCCGCAGGCGTGATGATTATCTGCGTTACGGCATTGAGGACATCAAGATTGTTATTGATGAGATATTGCTCTATTGCCTTTAGTGCATCCATGACGGGAACTTTGTTTGCATCGGTGGAATACGGTTCCCACTGTGAAACGGTGAGGCTTGTGTCTCCCCTGAGCAGCTGGCATCCGATGTAATAGAGGCTTTCGAGTGTGCGGACAGATGTCGTACCGACGGCTATCGCCTTTGCATCATGCGCTATCAACCGGCGGATAAACGACAGATTTACTGCTATATGCTCGGCATGCATCTCATGGTCGGCAACGTCTTCCGTCTTGACAGGCTTGAACGTGCCGGCACCTACATGTAGCGTTACCTCCTGACGCTCTATGCCTTTTGCATCTATAGCGGCGAGCACTTCAGGTGTGAAATGCAGTCCGGCGGTAGGGGCTGCAACAGACCCCTTTATTCTTGCATAAACTGTCTGGTATGTTGTAAGGTCACTTTGCTGTGTTTTCCGATTAAGGTATGGTGGTATTGGCAGCTCGCCACACTGTTCAATAATCTCGGCAAAATTGCAGTCGGCCTGCCATGCAAACTCTATAATCTGCGATGTACCACAATCTCCAAGACACTCGGCACTGACAGAAGCATCATTATACAGTATACCCTGCTTCCACTTCTTCTTGTTTCCGACAAGACACAACCACTGGCATCTACCTTTTGTCTGGAACATCTGTTCATAGTCAGCGGGGAGATAGGGTTCCAGGAGGAACACCTCTATCATGGCTCCGGTCTGCTTGCGGAAGTACATTCTAGCTCTTATGACTCGCGTGTTGTTGAACACCATAAGCATCCCCTTTGGGAAATAATCCGGAATGTTGCAAAAGGTGTCAGCAGAAATCTCTCCGCGGTTGTACACAAGCAGCTTGCTGCGGTCTCTGCGTACCATTGGGAATTTTGCTATGCGGTCGTCTGGGAGATTATAGTTGTAATCGGAAATCTTCATGTTATTTTATTCCGGGCTGCCAGGGTGCCGGGATAGGAGATACGGATGAACGGGAGGAGTGGGGAGACTATGCGCTGGCGCGCAAGGAGCGGGGGCGGGAACTATCGCTTAATCATTGTGAGTACAGCGGTTTTTACCCACCCTGTTCTGCCGTCAGGAAGTTCTATCTCCTTCCAGTCCTTCATTCCGTCGTCAATGACTTTGATGCGCGTACCTTCGTGTATGGAAAGGATTTTCTTTCCATCTGCTTCTGGGGATTTCTTCATCTCTGCCTCAGGGACTGTTATGACTGCAAAGGAATTGCTGTGGATATAATAGTTTTGCTGTAATGCAGCCATTATACTTCCGAGGAACATAATCAGAGTGATGAATGTCGCCCAGAAACTCACTTTTCGTAGTATAAGGGAATTTGTGAAGAGATATACGAGCAGGCTGACAAGGCTTATGCATAATATGATGATTGACAGGACTGCCCATCCGTAAACGGAGGTGAGATAGACGACAGCCTTGTACCATTTGACGAGGAAAATGTCTGCTGCGGGGATAAACTTGTCTTGTGTCTTGGTACGCACAAGTTCGAGGTTATGAATCAGTTCGGCATCTGTAGGGGAATAGAGACTCGCACGCTCATAGTTAAGGATTGCCTTTGAAATCTGGTTAGTCCTGTAGTATGCATTTGCAAGATTGTAATACACCTGCGGGCAATCGCCAGCCGAAAGGACTTGCTCATAGAGTGTAATTGCCTGCTGATAATTGCCCGCCTGATATGCAGCATTAGCTGTTTCGAGTGTTGTAGCGGCGTTTGCATTAGCGGGCATAAGCCCAAACAGAACTGCAATAATCAGATTTGTGGCAAGCGATTTGGATGTGGTCTTGAGTGCTTCCTCTATTTCGATGATGGCAGTAACAGCCATATCAAAGGTGTTATTCATACTTGATTTCTCATCTTTAGTTGGGGCGAAACGAGCGTATTCGCATTCGGATATTGCCTCGGTGAATTTCTCAACAGAGAAACTGTTGCACCCGCGCTGCATGAGTTTGTCCTTGATGCCGA
>JABUUG010000064.1:18845-21488 GCA_021443285.1 Bacteroidaceae bacterium | reverse complement strand
GTGGCGCGCTTGTTACGCTCTGCCTGCATCTGCTTCTCCATTGCCTGTAGCACGGAAGCGGGAGGTGTGATGTCCTGAAGCTCCACGCGGTTCACCTTTATGCCCCATTTGTTTGTGGCGTCGTCGAGCACTGCGCGCAGCTTTGTGTTTATGGTGTCGCGCGAGGTGAGCGTCTGGTCGAGCTCCAGTTCGCCGATGATGTTACGCAGAGTGGTCTGTGTGAGCTTCTCTATGGCGTTTGGCAGGTTGTTTATCTCGTATACAGACTTGAACGGGTCCACTATCTGGAAGTAGAGCAGTGCGTTTATTTCGGTCTGCACATTGTCCTTTGTTATCACGTTCTGCTTGGCGAAGTCATACACCTGTTCGCGGAGGTCGATGTTCGATGTATAGACATACCTGCCGTGTCGCATGGCGACAATCTCCTTTGCGGAGTCAACAAACGGTATGATGATGTTGATGCCGGGATCAAGAGTGGCGTGGTATTTGCCGAGTCGCTCTATGACTTTCGTTTCAGACTGCGGTATGATGACCAGACTTTTCTTCACGATGATGAGTGCCAGCACTACGATGGCAATCAGGATGATTAATGCGGAATCTAACATGGGGAATGGGGTTTTGTTATTGGGTTATTGGTTAATGCGGAGCAGGTTTTCACGCTCTCTCCACTTTTATGATGATGCTGTCGCGCGATATGATTTTCACTTTAGTGCCTTTCTCTATCGCTGTGGCGTCGGCGGAGAGAGCCTTCCAGTCGTCGCCGTCGAGAGCCACTCTGCCATATCCGCCTTCTGGTATGTCTTCCGACACGGTGCCTGTGCGGCCGATAATGGCGTCGGCATTAGACACCTTCGACTCCTTGTGCATCTTCTTCAGAAGAGTGGGACGGAGGAAGAAAAGGCACAGCACGCTCACCACTGCAAAGACCGCGAGGCAGACGAGGAACGAGCAGCCTGTGGCGGAGGCTATGGCTGTGGCTGCCGCACCGATGGAGAAGCAGAGGATGAAGAAATCGCCGCTTGTCAGTTCGAGGATGAGACACGCCACGGCGAACAGTGTCCACATCTGCCATTGGTTTTCAACGATGTAGTCGATCATGGTTTCGGTTATGGGAATGGAGTTAAAGTGAAGTTAAAGTGGAGTTAGGAGTGGAGTTAAAGTGACGATAGTTCTGCTGGAAGTAGGGCATATGTCCCTTTAACTCCACTCCTAACTCCACTTTAACTCCTCTTTAACTCCCTGTTTATAGCAGAAGCTGCGTTGGCATCAATCCACAATCAGGTTCTCGCCTGTCATCTCAGCGGGCTGTTCGAGGCCGAGGATGTGCAGGATAGACGGCGCCACGTCGGCGAGGCGGCCGTTCTTCACTGTTGCGGAATTGTTGTTCGTGACATAGATGAATGGCACAGGGTTGAGCGAGTGTGCTGTGTTTGGAGTGCCGTCAGCGTTGATGGCGTTGTCAGCGTTGCCGTGGTCGGCGATGATTATTGCCTCGTAGCCGGCAGCCTTTGCGGTCTCTATCACGTCGCGCACGCAGTTGTCAACAGCCACTACAGCCTTTGCTATGGCATTGTAAACGCCGGTGTGGCCCACCATGTCTCCGTTTGCAAAGTTCACTACCACAAACTGATACTGCTCGGTCTTGAGGGCTGCGCAGAGCTTGTCCTTCACCTCATATGCCGACATCTCAGGCTTCAGGTCGTAGGTGGCGACCTTCGGAGAAGCCACAAGTATGCGGTCCTCGTTCTCGTAAGGAGTCTCGCGACCGCCGTTGAAGAAGAATGTAACATGGGCATACTTCTCTGTCTCGGCTGTGTGCAGCTGCTTCACTCCGCTCTTCGAGAGGTATTCGCCAAGCGTGTTCTCCACATTCTCTTTCGGGAAGAGGATGTGAACGCCGGTGAACGATGCGTCGTATGGAGTCATGCAGTAGTACTGGATGTTAGGGATGGTCTTCATACCCTGTTCCTCCATGTCTGTCTGCGAGAGCACCTGTGTAAGCTCCTTTGCGCGATCGTTGCGGTAGTTGAAGAATATCACCACATCGCCGTCCTCTATCTTTCCGTTCACTGCGGAGTTCACTATAGGCTTGATGAATTCGTCTGTAACATCGTTGGCGTAAGAGTCCTTCATAGCCTGCACCATGTCGGTAGCGGCTGTACCCTTGCCTGCAACGAGCAGGTCGTAAGCCTCCTTCACGCGCTCCCAGCGCTTGTCGCGGTCCATTGCGTAGAAGCGGCCCACGATGGTTGCTATGTTGGCATCGTTTGCCTTGCATACGTCAGTAACCTCCTGGATGAAGCCGGCGCCGCTCTTCGGGTCTGTGTCGCGGCCGTCCATGAAGCAGTGTACGAATGTCTGCTGCTTCAGGCCGTACTCCTTGCCAATCTCGATGAGCTTCTTCAGGTGGTCGAGCGATGAGTGTACGCCGCCGTTTGATGTCAGTCCCATGAGGTGGAGCTTCTTGCCGTTCTCCTTTGCGTAAGAGTACGCGCTCTTTATCTCCGGGTTCTCAAGGATAGAGCCGTCCTTGCATGCGCGGTTAATCTTCACGAGGTCCTGGTAAACGATGCGGCCGGCGCCTATGTTGAGGTGTCCCACCTCCGAGTTGCCCATCTGTCCGTCAGGAAGGCCTACGTTCTC
>JABUUG010000064.1:16688-17965 GCA_021443285.1 Bacteroidaceae bacterium | reverse complement strand
TTTCCAGTACTTTTGCCCCAAAGTACTGGAGTAATCGATACTGGATTACTGCAGTACTTCCCATCGATTACTGCAGTACTTCCCTATAAGTACTGGCGTAAGTAAGGGAGTTGTCTCTACGCCTCTACCAGTTTATACAGCTTGTCGCTCGGCCTCACCTTTTCCGGCACGGGTATCGACACCCTTTGGCCCTTCTTCGCCACATCCACCGGCTGCAGGTCGTAGCGTATCTCGTCGGCGTTCAGGTATATCACGCCTGTTGTGGGGCCGGTTATCAGCAGCTTGTCGCCCTTGTTCATTTCGGCGGCTTCTATTAGGAACTCCGCCACGCCTATCTTGCTGAAGTATTTTATGCCCTTGCCCACATACACCTTCTTCTCCGTCGCCGCCGAGCCGTACAGCTCGTTCCATTCGCCGAGCGTCTGCCCCTGGTAGTAGCCGTCCCAGAAGCCGCGGTTGAAGACGGTGGCGAGCTGCCTGTCCCATTCGTCCTTCTTCTCTTCGGTGAATGTGCCGTCAAGCACGCTTGCGATAGCCTCCTTGTAGCATTTCACCACGGTATACACATACTCCGCCGACCGTGCGCGCCCTTCAATCTTGAAAACCCTCACGCCGCTCTCCATCATGCGGTCGATGAAGCGGATGGTCTTCAGGTCTTTGGGGCTCATTATGTATTTGTTGTCAACCTCCAGTTCATGCCCCGTCTCCTTGTCTGTGACGATGTACGAGCGGCGGCATATCTGCATGCACGCCCCGCGGTTTGCGCTCTTGCCTGTGTTCTGTAGCGACAGGTAGCACTTCCCGCTTATAGCCATGCACAGCGCCCCGTGGCAGAACATCTCTATGCGTATAGGCTCGCCCGACGGTCCGCAGATGTTCTCCTCCGTGGCGAGGCGGTGTATCTCAGCCACCTGGTCCATGTTAAGCTCACGGGCGAGCACCACCACATCGGCAAACTGAGCGTAGAAGCGCAGTGCCTCAATGTTGGATATGTTCAGCTGTGTGGACAGATGCACCTCCTGCCCGACCTTGTTGCAGTAGCTCATCACAGCCACGTCGCTGGCGATGATAGCCGAGATACGGGCTTCCTTGGCAGCATCCACAATCTTCTGCATCAGCGGAATGTCCTCGCCGTAGATAATGGTGTTCACGGTAAGGTATGTCTTTATGCCCTGTTCGCTGCACTGTGCGGCGATGTCCCTCAGGTCGTCTATGGTGAACACCGATGCCGAGTGCGACCTCATGTTCAGGTGCTCTATGCCGAAGTATATTGAGTC
>JABUUG010000064.1:12853-15318 GCA_021443285.1 Bacteroidaceae bacterium | reverse complement strand
TGTGTTGAAGAAAATTGATTAGTATATGAGGTGGGAGAAACTGATAACAAGCACACGGTTGGGGCAGGAGGAGCGGCATCCCGAAAGGCTCGACGACCGCTCTGAGTTCAAACGCGACTACGACAGGCTGATATTCTCAGCCCCATTCCGGCGGATGCAGAACAAGACACAGGTGTTCCCTCTGCCGGGAAGCGTCTTTGTGCATAACCGACTGACACACAGCCTCGAAGTGGCGAGTGTGGGGCAGTCGCTCGGCACAGATGTGTCGCGCATCATAATGAAAGACCGCCCGGAACTGGCTGACACGCTCTTCCCGGAGATAGGCACGATAGTCAGTGCCGCCTGTCTTGCGCACGATATGGGCAACCCGCCCTTCGGCCATTCGGGCGAGAAGGCGCTGCAAACATTCTTCACAGAGGGCAAGGGGCAGTTCCTGAAGACGATGGTGAGCGACATCTTCTGGAGCGACATCACGCATTTCGAGGGCAACGCCAACGCTTTCCGCCTGCTCGCCCACCGCTTCAAAGGGCGGCGCGAGGGTGGTTTCGCCATGACATACTCCATGTTGGCGAGCATCGTGAAATACCCCTACGCATCCTATCTCGCCGACGCGAGGAAGCAGAAGTTCGGCTTCTTCCACACGGAGGCGGACACCTTCAAGAAGATTGCGGAGGAGTTAGGGATACCGCAGAACGGGCAGGAGCTGTCCTTCGCGCGCTTCCCCCTTGTGTTCCTCATGGAGGCGGCGGACGACATCTGCTACGAGATAATGGATATGGAGGACGCCCACAAGCTGAAGCTCACATCGTTTGAGGCAACCAAAGAACTGCTCTTCAATTTCATGACGCCGAAGATGCAGAACACAGTCGAGGACCGCATGAGGCATGAGCAGATAAGCAACCACTCGGAGCAGGTGGCTTACTTCCGCGCCTGCGTCATCGGACTGCTGGAGCGTGCCTGTGTGGAGACGTTTGTCGCCAACGAGAAAGCTATCCTCGACGGATCATTCCACAGTTCGCTCATTGACTGTATGCCCGACCGCGAGCGCACGGCATACAAGAAATGTGTGGATTTCTCATACCGAAACATATACAACAGCAAGCCTGTGCTGGATGTGGAGATGGGCGGTTACAAGATTATAGAGACGCTCATGGATGTGTTCATAGAGGCCGTTGTGAATCCGGACCGCTACTATTCGCGCCAGCTGTTGGGCAGGGTGGGCAGCCAGTACGACATACTTTCAGACAACCTCGAAGACCGCGTGATGGCTGTGATAGACTATGTCAGCGGCATGACCGACGTCTATGCCCTCGATGTCTATCAGAAGATAAACGGCATAAGCCTGCCGATAGTGTAGATTCTTTTTGAGGCTTCGAAGCTTTCGATTTAATCAATAATCGTTAATCAATGGTAAATGATTTGTTTTGATTTTGACAATACAATAACCTCCGGCGGCACGTTTTGGCGCATGCTGCTTTGCTCTGGCGGATGGAGGGGTTTTCTGGTGAACTGCCTGAAGGAGTCGTTCTCCCTGACGCTCTATGCCTTCGGACTGCGGGAGAAGGGACGTGTGCGCGAGCAGCTGATGGAGACATTCTTCCGCGGATGGCACGAAGAGAAGTTCGGTGCGCTTTGCGAGTTCACTGCCAACAGATACGGCCATCTGCTGCGGCCGGAGATGATACAGCGCATAGAGAACGCCATAGAGCAGGAGGAGAAGGTGCTGATTATCACGGACAGCTTCGAGCCGCTTGTGAGGGCGTTCCTGCCCAAGTATGACCAGATAGAGGTGATTGCCACAGAGCTCGACACCTACAACGGCATGCTCTCCGGGCGTTTCCGTTCGCCTTACTGCGTAGGAGTGGAGAAGGTGCGCCGCCTGTTGTCGCTCTATCCCGACAGGAAGGAGTACAGGCTGGTGGTTTATGGCGACAGCAAGGACGATGCAGACATCCTCGATTTCGCCGACGACGGTCATTGGGCGAGGGAGGTGAGTATAAGCCTGTTGTCGCGGTTCAGGGTTGTGGCGAAGAGATAGCGGTCGCCGCCATCCTTCAGTTTCAGCCGCTTGCGTAGTTCGTCGGCGGAGAGAGGGAAGTTTCGGACAGATATATTGGCGTGCGTGATGCCTTGCAGGGCGTCGCGCATTTCTTTTTTGTTCAGCGTGAAGATGCGCTCTATGCGGTATTGCCTGCCAGGGAACTCTGGTATCAGATGGTCGGAAAAGAAGAGGTGGGAGTTGGGGGCGGCAGGGGTGATATGGTAGTGTGAGGCGATGAAGCCCCAGCATCCCGCCTTCATGAGAGATGCGTTTGGGACAAGGAGGAAGGAGGGGGAGGGTTTATCCGGCACAGTAGTGCTGGACACAGTGGCTGGAGGGGTTGATATGGGCGAGTGGGGGAAGGGTATTTCGAGCGTGTGGTCATCGTTCTTGCAGATGAGTCGCAGGGACGGGGTGGGGGAGT
>JABUUG010000064.1:11140-12665 GCA_021443285.1 Bacteroidaceae bacterium | reverse complement strand
ATCATAAACATTGAAATCAAGGCTGTTTGTAGAAGCGTTGAAATACAGCTTGCGGGTTACTTTGATGTTTTTGAAGGTTCGTGTCAGTGTTCCGCCTTGTTTGGACGCAAAACGAATATGCGTTGTGCCATCGGGTATGTCATAGGGACCGAATGCCTGATAGTCAGTACTTATGCCACCAATCTCCCCTCCCAAATCTGTCCAACTATTTCCATTGTCTGTTGAATATTGAACATAAAAATGTTCAATGGTAGCGGATTGATGTTTTATGTCGAGAGTGAGTTTCTCGCCAGGACCTGACAGCGCAAAACTATCTCCAATTTTTCCATTAATGTCTGTTACACCGTTAGAGATACTGTGCTCTGCCTGTTCGTTAAGCACATAAGCAACCGTTGGTTCTGCCTGTGCCACATTAATAGTTAAATTTGTTTCTGCTGCACAGTATTTGTAGTCCTCAGCCTGTGAAACCTTCAGTACAGCAGTACCTTTCTTGAAGTTTGACTGGATGTATGGAGAACCGTTGTTCTCATGATAGGAGGCGTATTCTCCCCCGGATATCGGGGTAACAACAAACGCCGGACGCGTGGCATCGTTGGTGGAAACGATATAGTATTGTTTGCCGTAGGACACTGATAACGTGTTGCCAGTATATCCTTGCAAACTAATGTTGTTAGCATTCTTTGAAACAGTAATGTCAAAAGATTTCTCTGCTGCCTCATATCTGTCCGTGCCGTTTTGCGTAAAGGTGATTGTGGCAGTGCCGACATTATATCCCGTTATCGTGTTGGTGGCAGCATCGTATGAGATTATCTCATTTGGATGGTCGGGGTGTTGTGCGCCAGTCGGCGTGTTGTTTGTAATGGTGTAGTAGAAGTTTGTGCCGTCGCTCGTGGTGGCGGGAATGGCGTTGCTGACATTGGCAAAGGAGAATGTCGTCTTACCGTCAACCTTGATTGTGTTCGTCTGGCACATGATGCTCGGCTCCAGTTTGCCGGCGAAATAGGCATACACCGTATGCGCGTTGGCTTCAAGGTGTGTGGCGGTCAGGCTGTAAGTGTATGTGCTCTCACTGGATATGAGGTTCTTATGCTCTGCATCGCTATACCATCCCACAAACAATTTCCCATTATCTGGCGTAGCTGATAATGTATAGGAATGGGTTGGCGACTCGCTATCTGTCGTAGAAGCGGAAGAACTGTCATTCACTTTGGCTGTACCTCCTTCTGATGCAACAACAGTGACGGAAGAGTTATAAATCCTCACAAATTTTCCATACACGTCATAAGAGTTGGTTCCATTTCCCATTCCTGCTGTTTTAAAGCTCTTAGAAAAGTCCTGGGAATCACTATCTTTTGAAGTGCATGCATCATCACTATACCAACCATCAAAGGCATAACCCTCATTAGCTGAAGCAAAGAAATAGAATGTAAGACTTTTATTAATATTAGCGAAACTTCCCTGCTTCAAACTTGTCTGCCAATTAGCTGTACTTGAAGAGTTGAAACATACTTTTGGAATTTTTTCT
>JABUUG010000064.1:2963-9841 GCA_021443285.1 Bacteroidaceae bacterium | reverse complement strand
GCCTGTGAACGGTCTGCCGAAGTCGAGTATGCCGTTTGTGCCGTCCGTCTGCTTATAGACACCGGTGAAGATGTTGCCCGCAGCAAACTTCAGGACAATGTATTTCGATTCGAGCATCGCTGCCTGTCCCTTGCCGTCGCAGGTGTCGTCTGTCGGCACGGAGTTGCTTGCGCCCACGGTTGTCGCGCCGTGGTTGCCCGTGTCCCAGAACGATTCGCCGCCTTCTTCCCACGGACACCACAGAGCGCGCTTGGCGTCGCCCTCAGAGTGCCATACGTCGAAGCTACCGTTTTCGAGTGCCGGGGCGGGCGCTGTCTTGAAGTCAGTCTCTGTGCCAGCCTCGCCGTTTGTCACGATGCGGTATTTGTATGCCTTGTCCGGCTGCAGACCGTCGATGGTTGCCTCGAAGGTCATGCCGCTCATCACTATCTTGCTTGCCGGGAGCTTCGTCCAGTCGCCGGCGCTGCTCTCCTTGTATTCTATGGCGATGGTGCTGCCCACGGTGGTCTTGCCGCTGACGTAGGCATCCACGCTGTGCGGATAGACCGCGCTCTCAGTCTTGGGGCCTGGAGTGTCGCCTTTGTGGTAAACCTCCACCTGCCATTCTGTGAATGTCTCTTCCCATCCGTGCTTCACGAAGAACTTCACTGAGTGCGTGAAGTCGTATGACTCATACTCGGTTGGGTTGGGGACAACCGTGCCGTGTGTGCCGCCGATGTTGAACTTATGCACCTTCACCTTGCTGAGGCTGGTCTCAGGTGTAACGTATATCACCACCTCGCGGTTGAAGTCATCGACGATGGCGTCTCCCACCTGGTTCTCCACGCTTATCTCCCGTATGATGGTCTGCTTCACCGTTACGTCGTAGAAGTAGTCCTGATAGGTGTGGAAGCGGAAGCGCACTGGATTCTTGGTGTCGCTGAAGTTCATGCGGGTGTCGGACGACATATACAGGTCGTCGAGGCTCGCGAAGGGCTTGTGCGGGAAGTTCTCGTACTTGTTGCAGAGCGTTGTGTCCACCACGTCGAGTGTCGGCTCCGGGTTGGTGGCGGCTGTTGCCATCTTCGTTATCCTGAGCTTCGAGAGGTTCACCCGGTCGTCCACAAACGCCGTTATCGTGCGGTCCTTCTTGTTTATGGTTACAGCAGCTTCCCCGTTAGGTCCCTGGCATTGCCCTTCCACCTCGAAGCCTGATACAACGACTTCAACGAGAGGGTAGGGTATATCGTTCTCTATGCAGGCGCACAACGAGAATGTCAGGAGAAGAACTGTTATCTTATGGAATGAGTGTTTGAGCATGAAAATATCTATTAGTGGAAGTTAAGAGAGGTAAACTCTTCAGCATTTATTTGGAAATATTCTTAACAATTTATTTGTAATGGATAATTGTTTATTAACCGCAGATTCAACCAAATTCATGCAGATTACAATCTGCATTTATCTGCGAGAATCTTTATTTAATATCTGCGTAAGTTAATAATATGTATCTGCGTGAATTTGGTGGAATCTGCGGTTAAAAATATATCATAAAAGGTTAATTCCTTATAACTTCCCGTTATAACATAACTATAGATAGAATACCGTTCCGATGGCGATGGAGAAGAGGTCAATCTTGAATTTTCCGGAGAATGTCTTTATGTTGCCCTGATCCACCTGGTTGTGTGTCTGATGCGTCCAGTTGAAGTTCACGCCCATGATGCCCATCTGGGCCTCTATCGCCATCCAGTCCTGCACGAACACAGCCACGCCCGGCGCGAAGCCTATGTGGAGGTTGTTTATGGTCTGGTATGTGGCGTCGAGCGTTCCTGCCTCGTACTTGCCCACCGAGTTCTTGCCTTGGCTGTAGCCGTAGCCTATTCTCACCTCGTTGAAGAAGCCGAACACGCGGCTGCCGCCGAGCGACATGTATGTGCGTATGTAGCCCGACACCTTGTAGTTGTGCTGGAGGTAGTAGAGGTCCTGCAGCTTGATGTTGAAGTCCTCGCCGAGGTTCAGGTCAAGGTTTTCGAGGTTAACGTAGTCGCGGTCGTAGCTGAACCGCAGACCGGCACTGATGTTGTTCGCGAAGAAATATCCCACATGCGGGCTGACGCCGAAGCTGTAGCCATCCATCGTTACGTCGCGCAGCACGAGCATGTTGATGTTGTCGTAGCTGCGTGAGCTGTAAGACACAGCCAGTCCGCAGGTCCATGTGCCTTTCGGCACGAAGGTGGTCTTCTGTATCTCGCGGTCGAAGCGGTGGAAGCGTGCAGTCTTGGCGCTGTATTTCTTCTTCTTTTTCTTCATGTCCCTATCGACATACACGGTGTCGTGTACATAGACGATGTTGGGCGTGAGGGAGTCGTTGAGGGATAGCTTTGGCGCAGCCATCAGGTCAGTGCCTGTAGAACGCACCGAGTCGGCAGACTGCCCGAAGGCAGCTGCCGAACCCAGACATAACATAACTGCTAACAATATATGCTTTAAGCGCATTTCAGTAGTGGCTTAGTTGTTTGATGGCTCGCCGTAAACGAGTTCGAGGTCGTCAAGGAGCAGTTTTGAGCCTTCTTTTTTGCTTCCTGGACCGCCGTAGCCCGTAAAGTAGTCGCCATATTTCGATGAAGAGAATACAACCATGATTGTCTTTGGTTTACGCTTCAGGTCGCGATAGTCAAGGTCAATGGTGAACTCTGTCCATTCGCTTGCGCTTACGCACTTGTCGTCTGCTAATGCACCGTATGCAATGACGCGACTGTCAGTAGCATAGTTCCAAGCAGTTCCTGCGATATTGGTATTATCGAATGTGTAGCCTTCGTCAGCAAGAACTATGTATGCACTCCACAGGTCGAGGGTTTCTCCCTTTGTAATTGTTACGCCTGCAGGAGCACCGCCGTAATAGTTTATTGGACCAGTGCTGTATTTGAACCATCCCTTCAACTGTGTAGGACGGCTTGACCATGGCTGACCGAAATTAATTGATGCACCACTTGTTCCATTCAATTTTCCAAAACTACCTGCATATAAGCTTGCTGCTGCAAATTTTATGACTACATTAGTTGAAGTAAGGCATGCTGCAGAACCTCCAGCAGTGTGAACATCAGTTGTTTCCTGAGTGGTTACCATCCAACTTGCTGTTGCAGAACCTGGGTTTGATGTATCCCAGAAGGAATCTCCATTGGCATTAGGATATGTAACTGTCTTGTTGTTAAATGTACCATCATGCCAATAATCCATATTGCCATTTGGCAATGCTGCTGCGTTTTCGGTTGTGAATGTACGCTCCTGACTTTCGAATGTGTTGCCGTCTTCAGTATATACAATCTTGAATGAGTACTCTGTGCTTGGCGCAAGAGATGTTGCTTTTGCCTTGTAGAGGTCGCCTTCCTTTGTCGTGGCTACTGTTGTCCAGTCTGTGTCGGCAGACTTCTTGTACAACATCTTCACATTAGCGTCGTCAACGGTCTTGACATGCTTAACTGTTCCTTCGAGGTAAGCGAAGTTGCTCCATGCGTTTGCGGCATTTGTCTTCAGGATGGTAGAAGCTTCTGTCGGTACTACGAAGTTATAGCTGAATATCTTTTCTTCATCGTCGGCAGTGATTGTGATGCCGCCAGTGCCGGTGCCGGCAGTGGTGTAGTTGAGGATGAAGTGGTCGCGGGCGTTAACATTCTCGATAGGAGTATCCATAGTGTGTGTGGTGCCTGCTTTATTTACCACTGTCAGCTTTACGGTGAGGTTGCCTACAGGGAAGTATGCGGGCTTCATGGTTCCTGTCTCGCCCATTACGAAGGTCTGTACGTCAATGCCCGATACTGCAGAGTTTACTTCTACCGTTGCGCTTGCGAAATTGTCAAGGATAGACTGGTCGAAGTTTACGCTTACCTTTACGTTTGCAAGTCTGCAGACGATAGATGCGTCAGTCTTTGTGCCGGAAGTGATGGTTACGTCTGTAGAGCCGGAGTAGTAAGGCACATCACGACCGGAGTCGTTGCCGTCCCAACCGCTGGAGCTTGCAGTAACGGTGTAAGTGCCGGGAGCAAGTGATATGTTTGTGTTAGCCCACTGTGTGTGGTCGGCTGTGCTCTTTACAGTTACGCCAGTAGCCTTGTTCACAATCTTCACTGCCAACTGCTTGGCGTTGTATTCGTCTGGTATTGCCCTTGAATTGGTGACATTGACCGTATTGAACGAGAGGTTCAGGTATCCGTCAGCCTGTGCCTTTTCGTTTTCGTTTGTGCATGATGCAAACAGCACCATTGCCACAAGAGCGAATAGATATAATGTATTTTTCATTGTTGTAAGTGCTGTTTATTCATTAATTGTAATTGTCAGTGTACCATTTGCAGTTGTGCCATTTTTGTCAACTGCTTTCAATGTGAATGTCTGTGTCCCCGGGAAACCTAAAAGAAGATCCCACAATGTGTCATTAAGATTGAATGTATATTTAGTGTCACCTACAGTTGGTAAATTGAAGAGAGTGCCAAGTGCCTGTGCTTCATCGCCAGTCAAGTCAAGACCATCGCCTTCTGTTAAGCCCATCAGACTACAAGCATCTTCAAATCCTTCACTACCAGAAACACTTACATATAGATTCTTCAATCCTGTTGGGAAGGTGAAGTCAACCTGCACTTTGTCAAACTCTGTCTGACCAGCAGTTGCAGTAAATTCCTGTCCGTAAGGGAATTCTACTACTATTGGGTCACCACTAGGAGGTGTTGGAGGATCAATCGGCTCATCTATTTTGTCGGTTACCTCCACAACAACATCCTGGTCTTCGTTTGTGAACTCAATCTTTGTGTTGATATTAATGCCTGTTATGTCGCCCGATGTGGCCTCTGCCGGTGAAAACTCAATTTCGATGGCATCGCCGCCGCAGAAGTAGTTGGTGTTGAGGTCGGTGTATTGTTCTGTGCTGTTCTTCTTGTTGTACTTCGCAGAACCTTCCACATTGACGCCCGCCTTTGTGTGGGCTTTGATGTCAACGGAAATCTCCTCGCAGTTGTTCTCAAAGAGCCAGAAGACCATCCTTGATTTTGAGGTGGTCTGGTCGTATGTTATGGCCTTGTCGCTATTGTCGTTAATGGTTATTTCCCACTCGTCAAATATGGCGCGGAATTTGTCTGTGTATCCTACAGACACACGGCTATTTGCCATCTTGCAGGCAACTTCAGTCTCTGTGGTGATGTCTTTTGTTATTTCAATCTCCTTTGTTCCGACATATACAGGTACTGTCATCTGCTTGTCGAGTCTGTCGTGGTTGGTTGCGGTGATGGTGTGCTTTCCTACAGGGAGCTGCAGCTGCTTCTTTTCGCCGTCTTCCTCAACATAGTAGTCGGTAGAGAAACCCTTGTTGTCGTCATCGTTTCCCTTAATGGTTACGTGGAATGACGCCGTGTTTACGGCAGCGCGTGAGGCGGTTCTGCTCTCAGGAGTTTTTGCGGAGATGTTCAGGTTGAGCAGTCCCCTCTCGGCGTATTCAGACTTTGCCACCTCTGAGTCCCATGGGTTGTTTGTCGTGCAGGAAACAGTGCCGAGGGTTGCGGCGGCTGCACAGAGTATATATTTATGTAGTCTCATAATCTTATTAATGTTTAGGGGTTATTTTATTATCCATTCTGCGGGAACAGTGATGTCCACAGGGTGGTCTACAGTTGTCTCATCGATGGTGATGCTTATGCCGAGTGTACCCGTTGTGTTGGTGTAGTTGGGCTTGATCTTCATTGTCCATGCCTCGTTGCGCTTGAGGGTGTATTTCTGTGTGATGACGCCATCCACGAAGGATGCAGTCTTCTGCTCGTCGGTCATATACTCCTCTTTCGGAGTGAGGTGTACGGTGGCTGTTATCTCGTCGCCGCCGGCATTCACTGCGAGGTAGTAGGGGTCTTTGTCGCCCTTAGCCCACATAGCCTTCTGTGTGCCGAGCTTGGGTGTTGAATATTCCACGTAGTAGTCAGTGTAGTAGGTTGCCATTGTGGCGTCGAAGTTCACTGCCACTTTTCCGCATGTGGGCTCGCAGGTTATTGAGACCACCTGCTCGTCGCCGCCGGTGATGTTCACCAGAGCATAGCCTGTGCTGAGGAATTTGTCGCGTGAGGCTGCCTGCTCTTCGCCGTAAGAGGCGGTTACCTTGTAGGAGCCGATAGGCAGGTTGATGCTTGAAGGCACTGCGTTGCCCGCAAACTCTTCCTTTACGGCATCATACTGGTCTGTGATAACCACTCTGTAGTTGGCGAGGGACTTGTAGTCCGCCTCGTTCACTGCGCGTGAACTGCTACTGAAATTGTTGGCTGCCTGTAGGGATATCTTAAACTTACCCTTTTCGACAGCAGCTGCTGTCAGTTCGTCGTCGCCCGACTGCGAGCACGACATCAGGGCGCATACTGCAAAAGCATATGCGCCAACTGCATAAGAAAATTGCTTATAGTTCATATTAGTTGGTGGATTTTTCCTATTTTTATGGTGCAAAAATAGTCTGTTTGCTTTTATATAGCGGTGGAATATCTCCCATTTTTTGTGAGAAATATTCTTATTTTTGTTTTATGTCTATAAAAAAAGGCTGTATAATGGGGATTTTCTCTCTAAAAATGGTGGATATTGCCTTAAAAAGTGTGAACAAAAAATAGGAAATGTTAAGGCGGACGGAGGTGATGTCGGGTTTAACGCAAATTGCGCGACTACACGGGTATGTTATTGCCTCTGCGAGCGACGAATTGCACAGGGGCTGGAGGGCTGCGGCAACTGCCTTTTTATGCTTGGCTCTGCCCGTCATTCATGTCTTAAACCCAAAAAGTTCATTAGAGCGTATATTGGTTTTATTCTTTGTGATTTACTACTATTTTGGATAAAATGCTCCCGCTCGGCAGATTAAGCGAGCTTCTCTGCACTTGCTTACTCGCATT
>JABUUG010000064.1:0-1478 GCA_021443285.1 Bacteroidaceae bacterium | reverse complement strand
TTGCGGATTCTCCATAGCTTCCTGGTCTTCCGGGCTATATCTCCCTTATTTCATTTTATAGACCACTCCTATTGTCCCGTACATTGGGTGCAGTTTCTGGTCGAGCACTTTGAAGGATGACCTGTGGATGGCGGAGAATCCGTAGGTTACGTTCAGGTATGCGCCCCAGTGCTTGGAGAACACCCAGTCGGCGCCGGCGATGATGCCTGCCTGCACCTTGCGCATATCATCGGAGAAATTGTAGTTTCCGCGCGATTCGGGAGTCTCCCCGATTTCTATCTTCGCTCCTGTCGGGTCGCCCTGTTCCATGCCCATCTCGCGGCGGCGCAGGTAGCCGTTGTAGGCGTAGCCCTCGAATGTGCTGCCAAGCACCCATGAGCCATACACCCCGGCGTAGATGCTCACCTGCTTGATGTTGAATGTGGCGGTGATGGGCAGGGTGAGCTGGAACTGCGTCTCCTTTGTGTAGTTGTTGCCCGTGAACTGTCCTTCTATCTCCTGTCCGCCCTGAGAGAACGTGATGTGGTAGTTCTTCACTGCGGCGTCGATGATCATTCCCTTCTGCTCAAGTGTCAGTCCCGACATCACGCCCCATTTCGTGTTCTTGAAGATATGGTTCACACGGATGCCGAGCTGAAGGTTGGGGCAGAGGGTGTAGCTGTTCAGGGAACGTATTTCCGCGGGCATACCTACGGGCAGGGTGCCGCCGATGCTGTAGCCGAGGTGGATGGTGTAGTTAAGTCCGTCCTTCCACGGCTTTGCCATTATAGATATGTTCGCGAACAGCAGGGATATTATTACGAGCGATATTCTTTTCATGGGGGGATTTTTAGAGAATAATGAAGAGTTGGCTGCTGGGGAGGTTTATTCACACTCTATTTTTATTTCGTCGATGCACAGGGTGCTTCCGATTGCTCCGATGAACTTGTCGCCCTGAATGCTTGATGAGGCGACGATTGTCAGAGAGTAGCCGCCCCTCATCAGCAGGTTTTTGTCTATCGGCTCCTTTGTGTTTGTCAGGTCAAGCTTGAACTGCTTCCAGTTGGAGTTGCTGTCATCGTCGATTGTCAGAGAGCTTATCGCAACGATGTTTTCGTTGGTCTTCACGTCCTCTCCTGTCAGGACCACAAGGTTCTTGTTCTTGTCCTTGTTCTTGAAGAACACCGCGTATATCGTGCCTTGGTCTTTGGGGCTGACCACCTGTTTTGTGTTATGGTCGACAGCCTCTCCACCCGACGTGAATTTGTAGTAGCCTGTTACGTAAAGCGGCTTTTTGGTG
Source organism: Bacteroidaceae bacterium (assembly GCA_021443285.1). Classification (GTDB taxonomy): domain Bacteria; phylum Bacteroidota; class Bacteroidia; order Bacteroidales; family Bacteroidaceae; genus Prevotella. Next base: position 199 of record JABUUG010000064.1, on the reverse strand, counting down.
AACTTTATTCCGAACTCCGTGCTCTTCAGCGGCGCTGACATTGCCTTTGTCAGGTTGAACTGGCCGAGGAACAGGTTGCCCGCTGCAATCGGCTTGGAAGACATCTGTCCGAACAGTCCCGTGCTCAGCGTCTTGAGCTGTACGCCTCTTCCGGAATATCCTTCGCAGCTTGCTGACGGGTAGTTGGACGGGTCTGGAG
>JABUUG010000063.1 GCA_021443285.1 Bacteroidaceae bacterium | reverse complement strand
GATAGATAACATCTTTCGTTACAAAATGGAAGGTAAGATGCCAATAAAAAACTCAAAATAGCCAAGCCAAAATAAACCCACCAATGATAAAACACTTGGGAACTAATTTATAGAACCCACCTATAAACTATGGCAAATAAACAATTAAAATCTGAGAATATCACACCTATTAGTGGAATTTTTTCAATATTGGCTCTATTTGCCGACATTTCAGGACTAATAAACGGCATACTTACACCTGTACTTCATACCCAAGTAATGGCGTAAGTGGTAGGGGAAAGGAAGCTTTTCACCATTATTTCTATTATCTTTTGTTCTCCCTCAACACCTTTTTATTTGTACTTTTGGCATCATTGAAAGGGAAAAACACCTCCAAATCACAGATTTTCAAGGAAAAACACTAAGGTTTGCAAAGAAAGCAATATTTTTGCATCTGCGAGTGCAGTATATTTTCAACACATAAAAACTGATACAGTATGCCAGAAATAGTAAGGTTCTATGGAATAGTAATCAAGATGTTCTTCAAGCCGAAGGAACATGAACCGTCACATATCCATGCCATATATAACGAACACGTTGGACTGTTCAATATCCGCACATTCGAGATGTTTGAGGGTGACCTGCCAAAGATTGCGCAAAAGCTCGTCATAGAATGGCTCGAAGCACATAAGGATGAACTACAGGATATGTGGGACAAACAAGTAATCCGCAAACTTCCACCATTATGATACCACGCATCAAAACACTTGCCGCTTTGGACGACTTCCTCCTTGCCGTCGAGTTTGACGATGGCAGAAAGGTCATATACGATGTAAAGGAAGACATAGAGACCTTGCCGACATTCCGTGCTCTGCGAGATGTATATGGTTTGTTCAAGCAAGTACAGCTCGACTCATCCCGCACTTGTGTGTATTGGAACGACGAAATAGACCTTGCCAGCGACAGCATATATGAATATGGCAAGGTGGCATAGATAATAAAACTAACAAAACATTTCAACAATGAAAACACTTAAACTATTACTACTACTCATCATCACATGTGTTCCATTTAATGCTTTTTCCCAGCAATACTGGAATGTGCCCGGATATACTGAGTCTTTTGCTAAACGCTATCTGAATGAAAGTTCTAATCTAAACCAGATAGAAGGGATTTGGCAAACCTCTGATGGTTCAAAATATGCCATCGAAAGAAGTGTCGAATATGGCTACAGGCAAAAAGACAAATACAGAGTCATTGTTTTAGAGTCCAGCATGAGGGTATGGAAACTGGGCGAGATAAAAGGCTTCATCACACACGGAAGCGATGACAACATCTACTCGTATAAGTACTACCTGAAGTATTTGACTAATGGTCAGCATTCAGGTACACAAACGGTATTTCTACTTATGGAGAGCCCGACTCTCGCGAAATACTCTTACAAATCAAACGACTTGGGAGGGAAAAAGCACGTAATAATGTATAAGCTGTATCCAAAAAACACAGCAAGCTCCAATAATACTGATAATACTACTGATAACACTGATAATACCAATAATACTACTGCTGCTGCTAATAATACGTCCTCAACCCGTGCCTCAAAATGGTCTGGCACTGGTTTCTTCTTGTCAGAAAACGGTTATATAGTAACAAACCAACACGTTATTGACGGAGCAAAGACAATAAAAGTTGCCAACATTGATGGGAATCGCAATACCACATACAAAGCAAGCGTTGAGGTCAGCGATAAGCAGAACGATTTGGCAATCATAAAGATTACAGATGACTTTACACAACCATCACCTATTCCCTACTCTTTCAAGTTTACCACTTCGAGCATCGGCGAAAACTGTTGGGCGCTGGGGTATCCCTCAACACAAACTACGGGTGGGGACATAAAACTGACCAATGGTGTTATCAGTTCAAGGTCAGGCTTTGAAGGCAATATTTCTCAATATCAGATATCAGCCCCTGTACAATCTGGAGATAGTGGTGGTCCGCTATTTGACAATGACGGTAACCTTATTGGTATTGTGCAAACAAAACAAGGTGCTGTAGAAAACGCGGGATACGCTGTAAAAGCCAGCTATGTGAATAACCTGATTGACATGCTCCCCACACCAATCACACTACCGCAAACCAACCAACTTTCCGGAAAATCACTAACCCAACAGGTTGAGCTTGCCAGCAAATGTGTTGTTCTTATATTATGCGAATAGGTGTATGGTGCGGGCTATGAATAAGGAGTTAACCACAAGATAATTCCAATAGTTCTGACCGCCTTGTCAGCCGTCATCGGCACGATTCCGTTCCTGATTGACGGACCTGACGAGCAGTCGTTCTGGTTCCCGCTGGCAGTCGGCACTATAGGAGGACTGGCATTCAGCATCGCGCCCCTTGATTACCCATGCCGATTCTTCCGAGGCAACGCCTGCTATCTGCATGGCTGATTTGATCGCCTGTGCAATCCAGATGTTTTTTTATTTCCCCACGAACATTGTGTTTTGTTATTTCGTGGGGAATTATAAGCTAATTTTTGAGTAAATCATAATACATCAATCTCGTTGCCAATGTACAGGGATGTTGTATGCGGTCTTTACATACACATTCCTTCGCCTATAACGCCTTCGTTCTATGTTCTTTATCAAGATTTCGTTTGATGGCTACACCGTTTGATATTGTTTTTATGGGGATATGACCTGCCAACGGTGGGTTTATCCGAAGCTGGCGCTTCGGACGCAGGGGCTATAACACTGTGGCTATATTAATGGGACGCAGGGGCTTACGGCGGTGGAGGTCAGTTGGCGGCGGTGTAGTCTTTGGGGTTGACGCCGAACTGCTTCTTGAAGCATTTGGTGAAGTAGGAGGGGTTTGAGAAGCCGACGAGGTAGCATACTTCGTTCACGCGGTAGTCGCCTCTGGCGAGTAGCTGTGCAGCCTTCTTGAGACGGACAATCTGTATCAGCTCGTTTGGCGTGTTGTCAGCCATTGCCTGTATCTTGGCGAAAAGCCCGGAGCGGCTGATGCCCATCTGCGCCGCGAGGAAATCGACGGTGAGGTCGGAGTTGGAGAAGTTCTCTTCGATGATGGCGTTCAGGCGCGTGAGGAACTCGTTGTCCGTAGAGTTGCTGGCGAGCGTCTGTATAGGCTCGACGGGCATGGTGAGGTATTTCTCTCGCAGCTTGCGGCGTATTTCCACAAGGTTTCGTATGCAGGCCTCAAGGTATTCGAGCGAGAAGGGCTTCTCGATGTACGCGTCGGCACCGCAGTCCATGCTCTGCACCTTCGACGTGTTGTCGGTCTTTGCGGTGAGCATGATGAACGGTATGTGCGACAGTTCGGGGTTGCCGCGTAGTTGTCGGCAGAGTTCTGCACCGTCCATGTTCGGCATCATCCAGTCGGAGACAACCATGGTTACATTGTTGTTCTTCAGGAGATGCAGCGCCTGAAGACCGTCTTCGGCAATGAGCACGGTGTAATTTGCAAGGAAATAGTCTTTGAGGAAGTTGAGCATCTCCACATTGTCATCTACGATAAGGAGAGTGGGCATAGCGCCTTCTGCGTTTGACGGCTGCGCTGTCTGGGGATTAGAACCAGGATGCCGGGATACCGGAATGCCGGAATGCTTGGCGGATAGTTTGGCAATGGCATTTGAAGGCTCTTGTATTGTCGGCGGAATGTCGGTGGGTATGGCGACGATGAAGCGTGCGCCCTGCCCCACCTCGCTCTCTACGGTGATTGTTCCCTGATGGCGCTTCACCAAGTCCTGCACTATTGAAAGCCCGATGCCAGTGCCGGGCTTGTTGTCCATAGCCTGGAAGAATGGCTGGAAGATGCGCTGCTGGTCGGCCTTGCTGATGCCGTTGCCGTTGTCCTCCACGATAATCTCAAAGAGACGGCGGTCGGGGTGGTGCTGGCATGAGAAGAGGACATGGTTTCGCGTGTATTTGTTGGCGTTGGTGAGCAGGTTGCTGACCACCTTCGTGATGCCCTCCTTGTCGATGACTGCGCAGAAATCCTTGTCGGGATATTGGACATCAAACTGTGTGCCGTTCTGCATGAATGTAGGGTAGAAGCGCGTGCAGACGGCTTCGAGCATCTCGCGGATGTTATGGCTTGCGAAGACGAGCTTGAGGTTTCCCTGCTCTATCTTCCGGAAGTCGAGCAGCTGGTTGACGAGCGTTAGCAGCCGCTTGCTGTTGCTGTCGATGACATCAAGCTCTTTGGCGGCATCTTTGGGCATGGTGTTCAGGCGCATCAGTTTCTCAAGAGGGCCTATGATGAGCGATACGGGTGTGCGTATCTCGTGGGCAATCATCGTGAAGAAGGATATTTTCGCCTCCTGCATCTCCTTTTCCTTCTGTGCGTTGAGGCGGCGCATCTCCTCGTTATGCCTGCGGTGTTGCTTTTGGCGGAATATGCTGACAAACCACCACAGGGCGAGGGCTATGAGTATGACGTAGAGGATTTTGGCGTACCATGCCTTGTAGAACGGCGGGGTGATGCGCAATATGAGCACCGCCTCCTGCTGACACCATTTGCCGTCGTTGTTTGTAGCCTTCACGCGGAAGATGTATTCTCCGTCGGAGAGGTTGGTGTATGTGGCTCGCGTGTCATTGCCCACATAGTTCCATGCCTTGTCTATGCCGTCCATGCGTATGGCATACTGGTTTTTGGTTGGGCTGCAATAGCTGAGCGATGCGTAGTGTATGGTTACGGTGTTCTGGTCGTAGTCGAGCACTACAGGACTTCCCGTTACGGTCATCTCCTGCCTCTCGTTTGCGCTGAAGTTAGTATAGACAGAGGTGTTGTCGGACGTGTTGGGATATTCCACCTTTGTAACGAACACCGATGGCACCACCTGATTAATCTTCATGCGGGAAGGCTCGAAGCTGTTGGCACCGTTTACCGAACCGATGTAAATCCTTCCGCTGCTTGTCATCAAGGCCGCGTTTGGCATGAAATGCTCGGAGAGGAGTCCGTCGCTGGTGGTGAAGAGCTGTATGTCGTGGTCGCCCGACGGCCAGTAGTGAATCAGTCCGCTATTGGTGGTAAGCCACAGCGACTCACCATCTACGATGACTGCACTAAAACATTTGCTTGAGACGGGAACGCTTTCCCTGCGGAAGTCTTCTGTCTGCGGGTTGAAGCGGCACAGCCCCTGCTGTGTGGCAATCCAGATGAGCGTGTCGTTCTGGATAGTTGCGGAGTTGATGATATTGCTTGGCAGGACACCAGCGGTGTTGTTCATGCGGTAGTTCTTCCACGACCTTGTGTCAGTGTTGTAGCGGAAGAAACCCTTGCCCTGCGTGCAGAACCACAGGATGCCGTTAGAGTCCTCGTCAATGTCAATCACCATCTCCTCAAGTTCCCTGACGGCGCGTATCTCTCCTGTCCTGCCGTCCATGAGGTTTACACCCGTCATGGTGCCTATCCAGATGTTGTTCCTGCTGTCGCACTTGAGAGAGTAGCAGTTTCTGAGGTCAATATCGCCCTTCTGGTTGGTACGGATGTTACGGAACGCGCCGGTGTTGGTGTTTATTATGTTGATGCCGCCGGTATATGTGCCCACCCAAAGGTCGTCGCCATACATGCAGAGTGCATGGACATTGTTATATGATAGCTGGCTGTTCTGCGTAGTGTATGACGTGATTGTGTGCGTAGTCTGGTCGTAACAGTTAAGTCCACCATCGTCGGTAGCCATCCATACCCTTCCCTTGCTGTCCTCGCAGAAACTCTCGAAGATGGTGCCGACGGTCTTGTTCTGGTCGGAATACTGTGAGAAGCTTTCAAACTGGCCTGCGAAGGGCGAGAGGTAGTTCACTCCACCGAAGAACGTGCCGAGCCACAGTCCGCCCTCACTGTCGCGCTGTATGGAGTAGATGAAGCGGCTGGTGAGGCCTCCGTTCTTTATGTCGCCCTCGCGGTAGAACTTGTGCTGGCGCGTTACGACATTGAAATACATGAGTCCGTCGTCGCTGCCGATGAGATATTCGCCCGTTCCGATGCTCTTCATGGAGTGGATATGCCTTATGCCGTCGGGCTGCGAGGGATGGAACATCACCTGCGTGCGACCTGTTGTGGGGTCGATGATATGCACTCCATTCTCCCATGTACCTACCCAGAGGTTGTGTTTTGCATCTTCGAGCATGGTTATTCCGGCGGTCTCCATGCCCTGTTCCTCATAAACAGGAGTGAACATCTCAAAGGTGTTGCTCGACTTGTTCAGGCGGAAGAGGGATGCGCCATAGACGTTTGCGAGTGCCCATACCTGACTGTTGGAGTCGATGAACACGTAATTTATCAGGCTGTTCGCCTGCGGAATCTCGTAACGGGTGAGGGCGTTTGTGGCAATGTTCAGGCGGAAGACACCCTGCCCTCTTGTGGAAATCCAGAGGTTGCCATCAGCATCGCTGGTGATACGCGATACGGTGGATGTGATGGAGTCGCCCTGTCGGGTACAGGTGTTTATGCGTACCACCTCGTTCTCTATCCCGTCATTCTCTTTATCATGACCATGCTGCCATCCCTTTCCGCCGTCAGACCTTAGATTTACATAGTAGAGTCCGTCATCGCTGCCGAACCACAGTCTGCTTCCAAATGAGTACAGAGTGGATATATACTCGTCCACTCTGTCTTTTCGCGTAAATGGTATGTGATGGAACTCCATACCGTCGAAGCAGTCGAGACCCTCATCGGTGCCGAACCACATGAAGCCGTTGCCATCGAGCGCAACACTGCGCACCGTATTCGATGACAGACCAGACTCTATAGTGTAGTGGCGGAAGAGACCTGACCAGTCGCGTGTGCCGTCAATAGGGTTGAGAGCTGTGGTTTGTACGGGTTCTGTCATGCCATAATCCGCCTTCTCCGCATCTGAAGAGCAGGCGCAGAGAAGGATTGTGGCGATGGTCAGAAATGTAAGGAAACGGGTGTATTTCATGGAAATGGGCTATTCGAGCCACGACTTGAGAGTGGCTATAATCTCTGCCTTCTTGTCGTCGGGCATGGTGCTGATGCGTGCCTTATGGCTGCCGCCCTTCTGCACATAAATCTTGAGGTTCTGCTTCTTCGATGTGTCGAGCCACTGGCAGACACCTGTTGCCGACCACGGGTCCCATTCGCCGTATATGTAAATCATCCTGGGGTCCTGGGTTTGCAGGAACTGCACGGTGTGGTTGTATAGTTCGTCGGAGAACTCTATGTCCTGCAAGGCTTCGGGGAGCATGAGGCGGCGCAGATAGTCCTTGGTAGAGCTTTCAGCCATATACTTCCTGAAAGGCGTGATGTCGTAGCCGTAATAGCCGAGCTCGCGGACAGCCTGCACATTGAACGACTTGAAGTATGTCTCGCTCTGGAAATACGACGGGTCGTTGAACTTGTACATATAGTCCACAATCTCCCGGTCGGTGGCGGTCTTAATGCTTGGGAACTTAGCCAAATCCTCGCCCCACTGCCAGTAGGCGAAGGCAAATTCGAGAATCCAGTAGTCATAGACCTTGGTTACGGGCAGTCTGAACGTATAGCCCGACTTCCGGCATTTCTCCTCGAAGATTGGCAGCATGGAGGACTTGCGCTTGAACATTCCGAGCTGGTAGTCGAGCACGTTCTTGCGGCCTTCCTTCGTGCCGGTCGTATTGGCGACGAACGGCTCGTGGCGCCCGTCCTCAACAGCCTTGTTCAGCGGGGCGACATAAGGCACCGATACATCGACATCGTCGGGGAAGTATGCGCGGTAGAACATGGTGGTCTGCCCGCCCTTGCTGATGCCCGTAGCAAGCCATTTGCGGGTGTAAATCCGCTTCATGGCGGTTATCACCTCATGGTAGTCGCAGAGGGAGTTCCAGACAGTGAGGTAGTCATAGTTGCAGGGCTGCGGTGTGGATTCGAGGAAGTAGCGGTATTCGCAGACGATGAGGTTGAGGTTCAGCAGGTCGGCAATCTCCTCGCAGTAGTCCTTGTTCATGGCGTGTGCCGCGCCATAGCCCTCCGTAACGAGCACTGTGGGGCGTGAGAAGTCGCGGTGGCAGACGAAGACACGCTGCGCGAATGTTCCTGCCAGGCTGTCCTTATAGTCAACGGGATGCGAGAACTGCACGACATACTTCTCCTTGAACCTGCTGGTCTGGAGCGTGTCAATCTTCTTTATTGCGGAAATCTGCGAGAGTTTGTCGGTAAGTTCCGATGCGGTGGCGGTGCCTGCTGCGAGGAGCAGCACCACAAACGAAAAGATCTTTTTCATGGGTATCAGGAATTTTTTTAACGAATAGTGAATAGTGAATAGTTTGCTGCCGCGATGTTTGAATGTAAACAGTC
>JABUUG010000062.1:42409-47348 GCA_021443285.1 Bacteroidaceae bacterium | reverse complement strand
TGGTGAAGATGGTGAAGATGGTAAAGAAAGTGAAGATAGAAAATACCATGCGCTGACACGCAAGGGGCTGGGGATGGTAACTGGTAATCATGGTTTGTAGTAATGTTTATATACGCAAAGTTAGTTTTTCTGCTGAATATGTTACTGGGTGCGAGTCTGCAAGTGTAAGGTTTTAATGGTGAGTTTTTTACTTTGTCTGTCAAATATTTGTATGTGAATTGGGAAAGTTTTAATTTTGCCCACAAACGTGTACCTTAGCCTTTATTGTATGCTTATGAAGAAGAACTGTCTTTTTTTGTTGTTGTTCACTTTGTGTTTCTCTCTGCCTGTTGCAGCACAGCGTTTTGTTGATAATCTGAATCGTGGACTTGTTGCGGTGAAGGTGAGTGGTGGTGTTTATCTGAGCTGGCGCATCGGTTCGGATGAATACTATGATGTAGGTTATAATGTGTATAGGGATGGTACGCGCATTGCGGAGGGTCTGCGTGTGTCGAACTATACGGATGTGAATGGCACTGAGGGTAGCAGCTATCAGGTGGCTGCCGTGGTGCGTGGCTTGGAGGGGGAGAAATGTGGGCTTGTCAGTCCATGGGGTGAAGACTTCCTGGAGATAACGCCTAAGCACAATGCTTCGCTGAGGGCGACATACGTGCCGAACGATGCATGCTGTGCTGACGTTGATGGTGACGGTGAATTAGAGATATTGTTGAAATATGACAACCTTGAGGAGAGTGTGCAAGACCACCCTAAGGCTGGTCCGACTATTGGGGGAGTGGCGACAAAGGAATACACGCTGCTTGAGGTGTTGAAGATGGATGGCAGTGTGCTCTGGTGGGTGAACTGCGGTCCGAACATGGGTGATTTCCAGAACAATGAGCAGAACATTGTGGGCTATGATTGGGATATGGATGGCAAGGCGGAAGTGGTGATGCGCCTGTGTGAAGGTGCGGAGGTGCATCTTGCGGATGGCTCTACATATACAATAGGATCTAACGGAAAGAACGGTTCTTCGTGGGTGAACTACCGCGTACCGGGTGGCGGTACAAACTGGTTTACCTGCTACGGCAATGAGTTCCTCTATTACTGCGAGGGTGCTACAGGTGCTGCCTATCAGGTGATGGCTTATCCTTGTGCGCGCCTTGAGCCGGGGGAGTCTGATCTTGAGAAGGCATGGGGGGACGGTTACGGGCACCGTGCGAGTAAATTCTTCTTCGGCGCGCCATACCTTGACGGCAGGAAGCCGAGCATCTTTTTAGGCAGGGGTATATACACAAGACATAAGTTTGTTGCTCTCGACGTTGATCCTACCACGCATGAGCTGACGGAGCGTTGGCGCTGGATGAATAATTCTGGCGGGCCGTGGTTCGGACAGGGATATCACAACTATGGTATTGCGGATGTGGATATGGACGGTCGTGATGAGATAATATGGGGATCCATGGTGATAGACGACAATGGCAAGGGGCTTTCGACGTGCGGTCTTGGTCATGGCGATGCCCAGCACCATGGCGACTTTGACCCTTACACTTACGGTCTGGAGGGCTTCTTCTGCAACGAGAGCAGTCCGTCGAACAATTACCGAAATCTCACTACATCTAAGATTTACCACCGTATGGCAGGAGGAAGCGATGACGGTAGGGCGATAGCCGGGAACTTTGTCAGTTCTGTTCCCGGTGCGGTTGGCTTTTCCGCTCATGAGGATGTTGTGAGCTGCGTTACGGGTAAGGTGGAGTCGGGTCTGTCGAAGAGCGGCATTGACATGAATTTCCGCTGCTACTGGGATGGCGACCTTACTGAGGAGACGTGGGGCGGTGGGGCAAACACTGTGGGAAGCATCTCGAAATCGGGCAAGGGTGTTATAAAGACTCTGACAGGTTCGCTAACGAACAACGACACGAAGGCTACTCCTTGCTATATGGGGGACATTCTTGGTGACTGGCGCGAGGAGTTCATTGCCCGTACGTCTGACAATAAGATACGCATATACACGACTACCGAGACTACAAAATGGCGTATGCAGAGTCTGTGGTATGACCACCAGTATCGCAACGGTATGGTGTGGGAGCCTTGCGGATACAACCAGCCGCCGCATGTGTCGTATTTTGTCGGAGAGACGGAGGGCTATACCGCAGCCCCCCCTTCGCTGACCATGAAGGGACGTCGGGAGGTGAGAAATGGCGGAATTATATCGGGCAATGGGGGCGATGTGATTACCTGCGAGGCTAACGATATGACGGTCAGCGTGGCAGACGGAGCGTCGCCTGCGACTTACACGGACAATGCTCCATCGTGGGTGCAGGGTTCTGCACCATCGGAGGCTACAGGCTCGTCGTACCCGATAACATACACCTACTACACGCACACGCTGACGGGCGGGGCATTCACAGGCGGGATGAACCTTGTGAAACAGGGGGCAGGAACACTCGTGATGCCTAACACCACACACACCTATACGGGCAAGACTGATGTGTGGGAGGGCTCGCTGAACTTTGACGGCAAACTGCCTGACAGCCGCGTGCTGCTGAACAGACACACCGCTCTCAACTCCGATGGTGGAGAGTTCGGAAAGACGATAGAGGCATACTATGGCGCGGTGATACGTCCTGGCGGTCTTGAGGCAAAGGCTGGAAGCATAACGGCAGACTCTCTGATAATGAGATACGGGGCAATTGCGGAACTGGACATATACAGCGATGCTCTGATGGCAGACAAGATAAACGTGAACGTGCTTCAGATAGAGAGGAAATACTGGTCTGTTGGCCCGAAATACCTTGCCCCTGTGTTACGCGTCAATGCTCATGCAGCGGAGGGGGAGTCTGCCATAGCCGATGGTGTGTATGTGTTGGGGAATGTCGGCGAGGTGGTCGGTAGTCTGTCGAACATCGTGATAGAGGGCCTGACTATGCAGAAGGCAACACTTTCCCACGAGGATGGCAAACTGTTGCTGACGGTGAAGAACTTCGATGCTATGCCAGTGTCATGGACAGGTAGCAGCAGTAACAAATGGAATGTAGATGGAGATGCAAATTTCAAGAAGGACATTACTGCCGAGGCATCTGTCTTCTATAATGGTGCGGACGTTACCTTCAACGACAGTGCTTCAAGGTTTGACGTTACCCTTACCTCAAACGTGGCTCCCGCCAGCATACTCTTCGCCAACGAAGAGAATGACTACACGGTTTCTGGAAAGTTCAGCATAGTCGGAGAACCTGACATAAAGAAGACGGGCGGTGCGAAAGTAACAATTTCAAATGTGAACACCGCAGGAAACACGACGATTGAGGGCGGTTCACTATACGTTACGTCTCTTGCGAACGGCATCGGTACGGAATGTGGTGCGCTTGGCACAGCCAGCAAGTCTATCACGCTGAAAGGCGGTGCAACATTTGGCGTGAGCAACACGCTGACGGGATCGCAGAGGGTAGTCTGTGGCGAGGGTAATGGAACGATTGATGTGCCAAGCGGCATGACATTCACTCAGTCGGGAGTGATAGTGTCCAGCAATGGCGGTCAGCTGGTAAAGACGGGGTCAGGCACACTCCTTTCTACAGGTTCTCTGAATGTGCCGAAGGTAAGAGTAAGTGGCGGTGCATTAGACTATACGGGTTCTGCATATAGCAATATGGTAACGCTTGAGAACAGCGCAGCGCTATACGGAGTTGGAATGAGGACAGCACCACTCGCAGTTGAAGAAAATGCAAAGGCATCTCTGACTACCATCAACAGGCAGACATACACAAATAAAATAAGCGGCAATGGCAACATAACCGTATACTGCGCGCTTGACAAAGGAAGCGGATGGTATGCCACACGCACACCTCTGCAGCTGAATCTGACAGGCTTTGAAGGCATCCTCACTGCCGAATGCGCATACGCAGACGATGGAAGATTTACGTTCGACACATCGGCAGGTTCTGACAAATGGACACTTAACATACCAAAGAACCGCTATGTGCAGAACTCCGGCAAGACACTTCGCATCGGAAAGGTTACAGGTACGGGTACGCTCGGCGGTACATGCACCTTCTCACAGAGTGGCAGCAGTGCCGTAAACACATGGCAGGTAGGAAATGATGAGGACTTTACACTTGATGTCTCAGTTGTGGATAACGCAAAGTTCACGAAGATGGGAGGCGGCACTGTAAAGGCTAACACCTCGTGGACGACAAGTGGCAGTGTTACCATCTCTGAGGGAACTCTCCAGACTGCAATGGGTAAGACCCTCGGCACAGGCGCACTCACCGTTGCTGAAGGTGCAACATATCTCGCTTTGGGAGGACTGATGCGCAGTTCTGCGGAGAAGAATTCTGTTACGAATAGTGCTGTTGTGGTAAGCGGTACGCTGCAGTGTGGCAGCCAGCCAACATCTACTTCCGGATATCTCAGTATTGGGGGAAAGAGCCTCACGCTGAAATCTACAGCCACATACCGCGTGGGTATTACTGCATGTGCAACAAGTACAAATCCCGGATGTACAAACATCTTTGGCGACGGTGTAACGGCATCTCTGACGATAGAGGATGGTGCCACAGTGGAGGCATTCCTGTCTTCAGGTTATAACCCAGAGGCGAGTATAGGGAAAGACCCTTTGCGCTGCGACTCATTCCGACTCTTCGATAAAGAGACATTCCCTACCCTGAGGGTCGGCGCAGTGAAGTTCGTACTGCCAGAACTTGGAGGCGGATACTACTGGGACACAACACAATTCAGTTCTGGCTATATATACGTCCGCTACGACGAGTCGTCGGCCATACACAACGCTTCCATATCTGAGACGGATTCTGACGGCAGATTATACAATACGGCTGGCGTCCTTTCTGATAAAAACGGAAAGGGGATTTATATAAAGAACGGAAAGAAGTATTTGAAGAAATAGTGAGTAACGAATAATGTAATCGGCTTTGCCGCTTGCCAGAGCAAGAATAGTGAATAGTTTGCT
>JABUUG010000062.1:32706-34846 GCA_021443285.1 Bacteroidaceae bacterium | reverse complement strand
AAAAAGCTATTCAAAAATAAGATTCAATACAAATCATTTTCTAATGGACTATTTGGGTTTAAGTTATTGCCGGCTTTGCCACTAAAAGTTCACTCCGACATTCAGCTGGAGGCTGCCCGTCTTTGAGTCGGCGAAATAGTCGTGGGAGACATTGGCGAGTCCGAAGTCATAGCTTATGTCCGCATAGAACATGTCTATGCCGAAGCCGCAGCCAATCTTCAGTCCCCCATCGAAACGGCGGAAGTTAGGGTAGGCGGCAGTCTCAGTGCCAAAGGAGCTGTACGCCTCACGCTGCCCGAAGTTCTTTATCGTGCCGCCGACACCGCAGGCGAGGAAGCCGCCCGCATAGGGCTGGATGGAGAACAGGCGCGACACGTTGCATATATATTTCAGCGTTATCGGGAACTCCAGATAGTTCATCGAGTAGGTCATCCTGTCGCCGGTAACAGACAGGTTCTTGATGCCGCCCTTCTGTGTGTACATCAGTCCCGTCTCGAAATACAGCGGCACACGAAAAGACAGCGGTATGCCGCCAACGACGCCCACATTCACTCCTGTGCGCATACGCCCTCCGTCGAGGTAAACATCGTCGGAGTTCACCATTGAGAATGCCGGGCCCACCCTCAGACCCACATATCCACGTATGCCGTTGCTCCTTATGAAGCCTATCCTGTGCTGGGAATAGTCCAGTCTGCCGGTGGAGGGGTTGTAATACTTGCTGTCGCGATAGTGTTGGGCGTTTGCCCCTGCGCTGCATAATACTGCTAACAATGCGGTGATAAAAACTTTCTTCATATCCTATGTTTTGTTGTTTCCACCGCAAAATAACAGCTTACTCCGCAACCGTCAGCACACGATTTCCCTATAGCTTGCAAGGAAAAACCCCATTCGTTTTTCGGCAATCCCCCTTTTACGGTCAAGAAGGTCTGTGTTTCTGCAAGCTCCACACATTCTTTACCTTCCAATTTATAGAACCCACCTTATGACTTTCTATACCCCTTATAACTTCCATTACCCACTGTTCACATGGAGCGGTGGGTAATGTGTCTTAATGATACACGGATTCAAATCAAGGAATCAGGAATCAGAAATCATTCCATTTGAGGGAGGAGAACATGACATTGTTTATCATGTCAACGCGTTTGCGCAGCATATCGAACTGCTGAGCTGTGCCGGTAGGATATTCATGTGTCAGATCATCTGTGCCCCACACACCCTCAGACTGCTGCACGACATACGTTGTCATACAACTGTTGCTGAAAGCAAGGTAGGCTTGTGTGAAGCATCCTGTGCCTGCCGGTGTGGCTACAGATATGAGCGAAGGCATAATTATGACAGAGGAATTTCCGATGCCGAGGTAATGAATCTTGTATCTTCCGTTGGCAAAAGTGGCGACAGCCTTGTTGCATTCCACATCGGTAAGGAAATACTCTGGTTTTCCGTCGCGGTCGATGTCAAACATGGCATAGCGCAACTGTCCGCGGGCATCAAAATCCTCACTCGCCTTGCATGCAGCCTTGAGTTTCTGCAAATCAGAAGAAGATGGCGCCTCGAAAATGCCGTAGTGGTTGACGTCAAATGTGCGCAGGTTGAATCTCTCACCGTCCCAGACATAAGTCTTGCTGGTAGCGTTGTACATCTGGGCAGTGGCTTTGAGAGTGTTAAGTGGCACCTCGTCTTCAATGTAATAGCTGAATGGAGCTTCCACATAGAGCACTTCCGGGGATCCGGTGGTTGAATGCAAGCAGAGCTGTGAGGAGTAGTTGTTGCCAGTCCTTACCTCCTTGACGAGGTTAGGGAATGACTGGAGGTAGCCGAAGTCCATCACCTTTTCCATAGTGAGGTCAAGACCTGGCAGCGACTGTATTTGGACGACAGCCCCGGTGGCTACTGTCTGGCGGTAGAATTTCCGCCACTGTGTGGTTGACCAGTCAACACCAACGTGGTGCTCCACTACCCATAGCACGGACTTTTCATCCTTCTGCATAAAGCCCATAGCGTATAAATCCTCGTAGGAGGCGTCGTTACGCTTGGTGCTGCAAAATGTCTTTCCCTAAAAAAAGTTGACTCGCAAATCAAGGACTTATGTGGAAGTATAATTGCGAGAAACGAAACAAGTATTACGACGATGTAATCCGTC
>JABUUG010000062.1:25632-31316 GCA_021443285.1 Bacteroidaceae bacterium | reverse complement strand
GTCAACTTATCAAAGGGATAAGGCATATAAGTAGTCAACCTTTTTCAGGAAACCACAATCACACTTATTTTCAATGAAAATGAGGGAAAATCAAGGGCAGAGAACTGGAGGGAAACCCGTAACTCAGAACAACATATTTCCAAAATATGACCGAATGAGAACACAAAATATGACCGAATGAAATACAAAATATGACCGAATGAAAATGCAAAATATGACCGAATGAAAATGCAAAATATGACCGAATAGCTTTGTTATTACAAATAAAACCATAATTTTGCACCCAGAAACAATCCCTATACAATCATGAAGAACGCTGATTACAAGAACCGTCTTATAGATGAAAAGGTAAAAGAGTCGCTCCAACTATTCGGCGCAGTGTGCATAGAGGGTCCAAAATGGTGCGGTAAGACATGGACATCAACCCACCACTGCTCCAGCCGCATTATGCTGGGAGACCCTGAGGGCGACTTCCAGAACAAGCGAATGGCGGAGGTGTATCCCAGCATTGTGTTAGAGGGAGAGGTGCCGCATCTGATAGACGAATGGCAGGAGGTGCCGCGTCTGTGGGATGCTGTCCGCTACGAAGTGGACCAACGCGGACGGAAAGGGCAGTTCCTGCTCACCGGGAGCAGTACTCCCAAAATAAAGGGCGTGCTCCACAGTGGAGCAGGTCGCATAAAACGACTGAGGATGTATCCGATGAGTCTTTGGGAAAGCGGAGACTCCACTGGCGATGTGTCTCTGAAGGATTTGTTTAACGGCAATGTCAAGGCCAAAATGATTACTCCTGCCGGGCTGAAAAACCTGATATACCTCTGCGTAAGGGGGGGATGGCCGGGCGCAATAGGTGTGAAGGAAAAACATGCCGGAGACATTGCAAAGGCATACATAGACACCATACAGGAATACGACATCTTCAAGATAGACGACAAACAATATGACACAAAGAAGATTTCCCTCCTTATGCGCTCATTGGCAAGAAACGAGGCAACGACGGTATCAATAAAATCTTTGGCAAAGGACATTTCAGAGAAAGACGATGTGAGAATCGACACCGACACCCTGTCCCGTTATCTCACCCTGCTGGACAGACTGTTCCTGCTCCGCAACCAACCCGCGTTTGACACTAACATACGGTCTTCCATAAGAGTGAAACAAATGGAGAAACGCCACTTCACAGACCCGTCGATAGCCTGCGCCCTGTTGGGGGCAAGGACAGACCGGCTACTTGCAGACCTGAAGACATTCGGCTTTATGTTTGAGGCTATGGTGGAACGCGACCTACAGATATACGCAGAGTCTATTGGCGGCAAACTCTACCATTACCAAGACTACAACGGCAGCGAGATAGATGCTGTAATAGAACTGGAAGACGGCAGATGGGGAGCCTTTGAGATAAAGTTGGGGGCCGACCGTATCGATGAAGGGGCAGCAAGCCTGCTGAAAGTGCGCGCTAATATGCTTGCCTCTAATCCGCAAGCGCACGTTGCAGATGTCATGTGCGTGATATGCGGCATGGCCAACGCCATATACCAACGTCCCGACGGCGTATGGGTTGTGCCGATAACAGCACTGAAAGAGTAGCCTGACAACGGATGACGAAATAGTGAATGTTTCCTGCCGCACAGACCCATCAATTTCCACAATCCACGGAAAAATAATCCACAATTCACGGAAAAACAATCCACAATTCACGGAATTTTCATTTCCTATGATTTTCATTAAAGGAGAGTCCTGTACACTGCCTATTCTCGGCATGGTGTCAGCAGACTGTCTTTGCCTGTTTTTTGCAGATTGTGCGATGTTGATTTATTGACAAATGACTATTGATTAATGCCATTCAGTTTTTGGGCATTGATTGATAAAGGCAAATTGCTTTATTTTCAATAGTTTTGCAGAGCGAAATTGCCGGACAACAAGATTTCCCCGAAACAGACAAATCGTCAATTGCAATACAGTAGATAATAATACAATGGTATCATTCTTTATTTCCCTTATCCTGCTCGTAGTGGGATATTTCGTTTACGGAAAGTTTGTGGAGAAGGTTTTCGGACCCGACGACAGGAAGACGCCGGCCTTGAGGAAGGCTGACGGAGTGGACTTCATGGTGCTTCCCAACTGGAAGATTTTCATGATACAGTTCCTCAACATTGCCGGCACAGGCCCCATCTTCGGCGCAATCATGGGCGCCAAGTTCGGCCCCGCATCCTATCTGTGGATTGTCTTCGGCTGCATCTTCGCCGGTTCAGTACACGACTACCTTTCGGGTATGCTCTCGATGCGCCACGGCGGAGTGAGCCTTCCCACACTGGTGGGCCACTACCTGGGGCGCATCACGCGCGACTTCATGCTCCTCTTCACGGTGTTCCTCATGATAATGGTGGGTGCGGTGTTCGTGTATTCGCCAGCAGCCATACTGTCAAGCATCTGGGGCAGCAGCACGATGTGGATAATCGTCATCTTCATCTACTACCTCGTCGCCACACTCCTGCCTGTAGATAAGATTATCGGCAAGATATACCCCATCTTCGCCTTCTCGCTGTTCTTCATGGCGGCAGGTCTGCTTGTGGTGCTCTGCATAAAGATGCCCGACATCCCAGAGATCTGGGACGGTGTGGGGAGTCGTCTTCCGGACAGCAACGGCAGCATATTCCCCTACCTGTTCATCACCATAGCCTGCGGAGCGATAAGCGGTTTCCATGCCACACAAAGCCCGCTCATGGCACGCTGCATGAAGAACGAGCATCAGGGCAGACCCATCTTCTACGGCGCAATGATTTCCGAAGGCGCCATCGCACTCATCTGGGCGGCAGTAGCGTCTTATTTCTTCTACGCAGAGCCATCGCCCGGCTATGAGCTGATAGAGGCTGCCAAGAAGACAGGCTTTGCTACGGCAGCACCGAACGTGGTGAACATCATCTGCAACGAATGGCTCGGCATTGTGGGCGGCATACTCGCCATGCTCGGTGTGGTGGCAGCACCAATAACGAGCGGCGACACCGCACTGCGCTCTGCCCGACTGATCATAGCCGACTTCCTGAAGCTTAACCAGAAGCATTTCGGCAAGCGACTCATCATCTGTGTGCCACTGTTTGCCGCAACGATAGCCCTGCTGCTGTGGCAGATAGAGAACCCCGACGGCTTCAACGTGATATGGCAGTATTTCGGATGGTACAACCAGACCATCTCTGTCTTCACCCTGTGGACTCTGACCGTATATCTCGCAAGAAAGAACAAGCCATACATCATAACACTGGTGCCGGCGGTGTTCATGACCTGCGCGTGCAGCACGTTCATCTTTGTCTCTCCCTCAGCCTTCGGGATGGACAGCACAACAGGTACATACATCACCATCTATGCCGCTGCAATAAGCCTCCTCTGGTTCTTCTTCTGGAAACGCCGCCACGACAATGCCGACAAAAAGCATAAGGAGAAAGACCGCATCATCAACATGAACTACCGCGAGAAGGATACGGGCATGAAGCAATTCTAAAGGTACGCTGCCACAAAGCAGCGTACTCCAAAAGAGACTGCAAAAAGAAGGGAAAAAGGGGATAAGATTTATCCCACCCAGCATTCCCACATTAAAAAAGTGCCAATATTGGCACTTTTTTAATGTACAATACTATTTCTGCAAGAATGCCCGCATGGTTAGAAACAGCTGTTAAACAGCTCATAAACCATTAACCCAAAAAGTTCATTAGAACGCACATTGGTTATATTCTTCACGATTTACTACTATNCTTCTAAGGTGGTTCCTAAAGGAAACAAAACCCCAATAGATATTAATCAAAAAAACGCCGATTTTTGGTAATAAAACGAACAAGGTAGTTCCGAAACAGAATAGCACAACATACCTTTGCAGCCGCAAAAACGGGAGGCCGCCCTCCCCGAAACGAGGCATCTATCTATAAACCAATATATAAATAAACACTCAAAGGTATGAAGAGATTTCTTCTCGCTGCAACCATTGCAGCAACAACCGCAACAGCATGGGCAGGCGGACTGCTCACCAACACAAACCAAAACGTTGCATTCAACCGCATGATGAGCCGCGAGGCAAGCATCGGCATCGACGGTGTCTATTCCAACCCCGCCGGAGTGGCATTCATGGATCCGGGCCTCTACCTGTCGGTAAACTGGCAGGCAGCCTTCCAGACACGCACTGTGAAGAACGACTACCTGCTGTTCCAGAACAACGTGAACGACCCAACCACCTCAAGGGAGTTCAAGGGAAAGACCTCCGCTCCTGTCATCCCCTCACTGCAGCTGGCATACAACTGGAAGAACTGGTCGTTCCAGCTGAACTTCGCGATAAGCGGCGGCGGCGGCAAATGCGCATTCGACAACGGTCTCGGTTCATTCGAGCGCGCAGTCTCCAATATAGCTTTCGGTTCAGTGTTCCAGGCAGCATTCAAGACCCAGGTGGCAACCCTTGTACCAGGATTTATGAAGCAGGGCATGACGCAGGAACAGGCAACGGTAGCCGCCCAGCAGGCTATCACAAACAGCCCGGAGGCAATGAGCCAGCTTACACAGTTCTCACTTCAGAACAGCAAATACACCATGAACTCATTCATGGAAGGCAGCCAGTACCACTACGGACTGTCCCTCGGCGCAGCATACAAGTTCAGCGACAAGCTCGCCGCCTCGCTGGGAGCGCGCGTGGTCTTCGCCAGCGGCAACTACAACGGCTATGTGAAGAACATCAGCGTGGCCGGCCAGCAGACAGGTCTGGAGATTGAGATGAACTGCGACCAGAGCGGTGTGGGCATCACCCCAATCATCGGCATAGACTACCGCCCGAGCAAACACTGGAACCTCTCGGCACGCTATGAGTTCAAGACCCGTATGCGCCTAAAGAACTCAGCGGTAAACAAGATGCCCGACCTCCCACAGGTAAAGGAGGCTCTTGCGAAGTATGAGGACGGACTGTCCATCGCCGAAGACATACCGGCACTGCTCACCGTAGGTGTAGGCTACAGCCCGATAGAGGCTCTCCGCCTGAACGGCGGCTTCCACTACTTCTGGGACAGACAGGCCACATGCTACGGCAACAGAAACGAGCTCCTCAGCCGCGGCACAATAGAAGGCAGTTTCGGAGCGGAGTATGACCTCAGCAAGGTTGTTACGATGAGTGCCGGATGGCAGACCACCAACTACGGACTGACCGACGAATACATGGACGACAAATCGTTTGTTGTCAACTCCAACTCCATCGGTGCCGGTGTATGCCTGCACGTTTCGAAGCTGATAGACGTGAACATCGCATACTTCACAACACTCTACGGCCACAAGAACACCACCGAGACTGACGCAACAACAGGCCTGCAATACACATCAGACTACACCCGAACAAGCCATTCTGTAGGCGTAGGCGTTGACTTCCACTTCTAAACGGACAGCCACAGAAAAATCCGGCGCAACACAAAAACATTCTTCATAAAAGCTAAAGGCGATAGGGAGTCTGTTCCAACCGGATCAGGCTCCCTACTGCTTTTATAAAAAGGGGAGATGGGTAATGCAGAAAATAGTACAAAAACGGCAAGCAACAAGAGTATTTGCCGCTTTCGTACTACTTATCTCAGTCAGCTTTAACCCAAAAAGTTCATTAGAACGCATATTGGTTATATTCTTCACGATTTACTACTATTTTGACTCTTTTTGTTTTCTATCGGCAT
>JABUUG010000062.1:21118-23529 GCA_021443285.1 Bacteroidaceae bacterium | reverse complement strand
CCTATAGGATTACTCCAGTACTTGGGCATAAAGTACTGGAGTAAGTACAGGAGTAAGTAATGGTAAACACGCTATTTCCATGCATCCACATCGTCCATTATCTCTGGCATTGAGGATGCGGAGAAGTGCGGGTCTTTGCCTTCCTTCAGCTGCCGCATATAGTCCTTGTAGAGGGCGATGACCTTGGGGGAAAGGAGCAGGAGGGCGATGATGTTGAAGAAAACCATGACTGCAATGCAGATGTCGATAACGGACAGCACCTCATCGAAGGTCATCACACAGCCCACGAACACGAAGAAGAGTGTGGCTATGCGGTAGTATATAATCATGTTGCGCCGGTGGGTGATGAAACGCACGCTGGTCTCACCGTAATAATAGAACGCAACAATGGAGCTGTAGGCAAAGAAGAAGATGAGTATCGAGACGAAATAGGGCGCGAAGGGGCCGATGAAGTTTTCGAGCGCGCGGGTGGTCAGCTGTATGCCCGTTACGTCTGCCGTATTGTAAACGCCGGAAAGGAGTATGATGAAGGCTGTGCATGAGCAGATGAAGATGGTGTCGGTATAAACGCCCAGCGCCTGTATGAGTCCCTGCTTCACTGGGTGTGACGTCTCTGCCGTAGCGGCTGCATTGGGCGCAGTACCCTCGCCCGCCTCGTTTGAGAGCACTCCTCGCCTGACGCCCTGCGAGATAGCTGTGCCGATAGTGCCTCCAAGAGCTGAGTCGAAACCGAAGGCGTTGGAGACGATGAGCTTTATCATGCCGGGGATTTCCGTGATGTTCAGGCACAGCACAACGAGCGTAAGGAGCAGGTAGGAGACTGCCATAAAGGGGACAACGATGGATGAGAAGCGGGCTATGCGCTGTATGCCGCCGATGATGATGGCTGCGGAGAACAATGTGATGGCAACTCCCACAGCAATCTTAGAGAATCCGAAGGTGTCGGCAAACGACTCGCATATCTGGTTGCTGTGCATCGGGGTGTGCGACAGTGCGAAGGCGAAGATGATGAGCAGGGAGAACAGGACACCGAACCAATGCTTGTGGAGTCCGTACTTCATGTAGTATGCCGGACCGCCGATATATGCGCCGAAAGTCTTCCGCTTATAGAGCTGCGCCAGCGACGACTCGGCGAAAGCGGTGGCAGAACCAAGGAACGCCAGCACCCACATCCAGCANCGGTGGCAGAACCAAGGAACGCCAGCACCCACATCCAGAACACCGCACCCGGACCGCCGACGGCTATGGCTGAGGCGACACCGGCAAGGTTGCCCGTTCCGATGCGCGAGGCGCACGACACCACGAAGGCGTGGAAGGAGCTTATCTGCTTCTTGTCTTCGCCTGTAGTCTTGTCTTTCTTCTTACCGCTGGAGGGCGACTCGAACATCAACTTGAACATGTGGCCCAAAAGCCTGAACTGCACTCCGCGCATCGAGATGGTGAACCATAATGCACATCCGACCAAAAGCGGAATGATGACAAACGACCATATAATGGCGTTAAAAGAATCCAAGTATGCCATAGGGGATTATGTTTTAGTGATTCGGAGCTGACGCTCCGAACGCGGGGGACTATTGTAAGGAGGATTATTGTAGGGAGGATTATTGTAGGGAGGAGAGGGCTTTCTTCAGTTTGTCGGTGAACTCGTGGTTCTTTAGTCCCCACGATGGAGCGATGACCTTATCCTTCGGCGACTGTGAGACGAAACGGTCATAGACGATGGTGGGGGGCAGTTCGCGAATGAAGCGGACAACAGTGCGGATATATTCGTCGGCGGAGAAGAGGGGGAATGGCGACTCTGCATACTGACGTGCCATGACCGTGCCGCGAACTATCTGCAACTGGTGGAGCTTCAGCAGCTTCATGCCGCTATCGTGCAGTAGCCTTATGCCCTGTATGGTGTCTGCGATATTGTCTCCAGGGAGTCCGAGGATGATGTGCGCTCCGACGTGTATGCCCTTCGCGGCTGTCCGCCTAACGGCATCCAATGCACACCGGAAGCCATGCCCACGGTTGATGCTGTGCAGGGTATCGTCGCTTACAGACTCTACGCCATACTCCACAAGAACAAACCTGCTACGGGCGAGTATGGAGAGATAGTCGAGGAGTTCGTCGGAGATGCAGTCGGGGCGTGTGCCGACAACGATGCCCAGCACATCCTCGTCTTGCAAAGCCTCTTCATACAGGCTGCGCAGAACGGGCAGAGGGGCGTAAGTGTTTGAGAACGACTGGAAATAGGCAAGATATTTCATGTCAGGGTATTTCCTGCGGAAGAAATCCTTGCCCTCTGCAAGCTGCGCGGAGAAGCTCTGCTTCCTGTTGGCATAGGCTGGCGAGAAGGTTGCATTGTCGCAGAAGGTGCAGCCGCCCACACCGACCGTTCCGTCGCGATTCGGGCAGGTGAAGCCGGC
>JABUUG010000062.1:13956-20962 GCA_021443285.1 Bacteroidaceae bacterium | reverse complement strand
CTTTACTGGTTCTCCGGTTTAGGGACAAACCCTTTGGGCAGATGCGACTTCTTCTGCTTCGCCCTCGCACTCTTTTTGTTCTCCCACCGCTGTTTGCGCCGGAGGTATTCTTCGTAATGGTTCTCAAGGAAGTTGTCTGCCATGATAAAGGACTGTTTAGGTGGGGGCTATATGATGATGTCGATTATCTCACCGGCCGGGTTCTCAACCACTACCACCTGCCGTTTCTGCGGTGGCGACAGCCGCTTCTCGTTCAGATAGTCGGAGACGAGCTTTGTGCCTTTTAATCCCTTCGGACGGAAACGGTCGCCTGGCTTCGGGCGGCGCATGAGGTTGCCTGACGGTGTGCGCTTGGGCTGGAACGTGTCCTCCCTGCGCTCCGAGATGTAAAGCCTGTGTCTCGAAACATCCACCACCCGGTCTTTTGCGAGGAACATCTTCGCCTCCGGACTGCGCAGTGCCGCCGAGATATTGGCTATCTGTGTGGCGTTAAAGCCTTTGTCAGCAAGGAGGTAGTGCAGGAAACCTTCGGTGAAGCCGGAGATATCGCCCTCTGTCTCTGCGGAATAACATTCGCATCCCTGCTCCTCACTGCGCATCCTTTGCGCCAACTCCTCGTAGTAGTGTTGCTCTATGCTGTAGGTCTCGGCGGCGATTGCAGCCATTCGCGAGATGTTCTCCACAGCCTGCGGATTTATCTCCTTGAGCACAGGCACTATGTGGTGGCGTATCTTGTTCCGCGTGGCATCGTCCAGGAGGTTCGTGCTGTCAGTGATGTAGGTCTCGCCGAGAGCGCGGAGACGTTCCTCAATCTCTTTCCTCGTGATATTGAGCAGCGGCCGCCATATCCTGCCGTTGCGCGTCTGCATCCCTGAGAGTCCTTTTATGCCCGTGCCTCTGATGATGTTGTGGAGTATGGTCTCCACATTGTCATCCTTATGATGGGCAACGGCAATGCAGTCGGCGCCGACAGCCTCGCGCAGTTGCTCGAAATAGGCGTAACGCAACCGGCGGGCGGCAAGCTCGATGCTTACCTTGTGGAGGGCGGCATATTCCTTGGTGTCGAAATGCGCGATATGCAGCTTTATGCCCTTGCGACTGCACAGATTCTTGCAGAACTGCTCGTCGCGGTCTGATTCATCGCCCCGAAGATGGAAGTTGCAGTGTACAGCCTCTATGGTGTAGCCCTCAGCGATAAGGTGGAGCAAAAGAAAAACACTGTCAGCACCTCCTGACAGTGCAACAAGGATTATTCTGCTATTCGTCTCCAACTGATTGAGGATTGATGATACTTCGGGGATTTTCGGATTTTTTTCGGAGCTTGCCCCAGTTACCACCCCGAACGCAGGGGTGGTTTTGATGGGGAACGGGGGAATTTCGGGAGTCCGGAACATCCGGGGTATCCGGAGAATCCTGGGTTCCACTATTCCACATAAAGCACGAGGCCTTTAAGGTATTCGCCTTCCGGGTGATAGATGTTTATCGGATGGTCGGCGGGCTGATGCAGCTGGTGGAGTATGCGCACCTTTCTGCCCGACTGTGCGCAGGCTGTGAAAACGGCGTTGCGGAAATGGTCTTTGGTAACGACCTGCGAACAACTGAAGGTGAACAGTATCCCTCCGGACTTTATCTGCTGCAACGCTTTGAGGTTCAGGCGTGTATATCCTTTCAGGGCATTGTGGAGTGCGGCACGGTGCTTGGCGAATGCCGGCGGGTCGAGTATGATAAGGTCATAGACATTGTCGTTCTTCTCCAGATACCTGAAGGCGTCCTCGCAGAAAGCCTTGTGACGGGCGTTGTCGGGGAAGTTCAGCGCGACATTCTTGTTTGTCAGCGATATTGCCTTCTCCGAACTGTCAACAGAGTGTACCAGCTCTGCCCCACCCCGCATGGCATAGAACGAGAAGCCGCCAGTGTAGCAGAACATATTCAGCACCTTGCGACCCTTGGCATATTTCTCCACGAGCGAACGGTTGTCGCGCTGGTCAACAAAGAAGCCTGTCTTCTGCCCACGAAGCCAATCGACATGAAACAGCAGTCCGTTCTCCGTAGCTATGTCGTCGGGGGTAGAGCCTGCGATAAAACCGTTCTCCTGCCCTAACTCAGCCTTGAACGGCAGTGTCGTCTCCGACTTGTAGTATATGTTCTCTATCCTGCCGCCCATCACCTTCATCAGCGCGTCTGCAACATCCGTGCGGCAGATGTGCATACCCACACTGTGCGCCTGCATGACAGCAGTCTTACCGTAGCAGTCGATAACCAGTCCGGGCAGGAAGTCTCCCTCGCCGTGCACAAGTCTGTAGGTATTGTTCTGCGGATTGTACGCCATGCCTGCCACGATTCTCACCTGCAATGCCGCGGCAAGGCGTTCTTCCCAAAAGGCAGGTGTGATGTCTTTGTCTGTGAAGCTCAGCACCCTTACGGCTATTGAGCCTATCTGGTAGTGTCCGACGGCGACAAAACCGCCATCGCTTTTCAAGACATGAACAAGCTCACCCTCCGCAATGCCCTCGTCCATCCTGGCTATCGCGCCTGAAAACACCCATGGGTGAAAGCGGCAGAGCGACTCCTCCTTACCCTTCTTCAGATATACTTTGTTCATCGTAATTCTCATTTATTTTTGACACCTCTTCCGGCAATTCATGAATCCCCACTGGATCCGGAAGCTGCTCTACATCGTCAACATCAAGGAACTTCCCTACAGGATTTCTTTTGCTGTCCTGCCCTCCCTTTTTTATCAGCTTGGCTGTTGTTGTGAGTATGCTATACCCTCCGGGGGTGAGCTTCGCCTCTCCGTCCGAATACGCCTTCTGAGCCTTTTCGAGAGCATCCCCAATGGTCTTATACGACTTCATGAACTGACCGACGCGGTCTATCATTTCGTTTACAAGCTCAAAAATCTCCTTTTGGCTGTTCACCTGGGCTATCTGGGTCCATGTGAGCTTTATGATTCGCAATGCTGCAAACAGTGTCTGTTCGTCCGCGATATAGACATTGCTATCCATCGCCTCCCGCCAAAGGCTTGGCTTATAGCGGAGAGCTTCCCACCACGCTGCGGAGATTGGCACAAACATGATGACATAGTCCATGCGCGAGCTCGTCTTCTTGTGATGCTTGAAGTAATTCTTCTGGGACAGGAGTTTTACCTGAGTCTCTATCGCCTTGACGTGCTTTTCAAGATGCTCCTTACGCTCTTCCGGGGTCTGTGCATTGGCAAACAGGATAAACTCTGTAAGGTTCATCTTTGAGTCTATGATCACGTCGCGCACAGTGTCGATATGGAAGATGACGTCCGGACGCAGACCGGCACCGTCTTCATCCTTCAGTGCCCTGCCACTCTCGTCTTTCATCACATACTGCAGTTCGTAGTGAACGCCCTCTGTGAATCCCTGTTTGCTCAGTATCTCATCAAGTATGGCCTCCCCGTAATCGCCCTGGACCTTCGTGTCATGTTTGAGGGCTGTCGTAAGTTCCACAGCGCTCTGGCGGGCTGTCTCCGTCTGCTTTATTATGGTGTCAAGGTTGGTCTTCATGGTTCCGCTGAACTCACTCTGCTCCTTGGAGTAACCTTCCATCGCCTGCTTCATCTTCTCAATGGTTTCGTTGAGAGGATCCACAATGCCCTTGATGTTCTTTTGGCTGAGATCGGAGAACTCCTGCTGACGGTTCTTCAGGATATCCTCTGTTGCAGCCTTCATGTCTGCCTTCAGATTCTCTATCGTCTGGGTGAAAGCTGCCTTCATGCTTCCGACAGCATCGTTATGACGCTTCTCCTGAGCGGCAATGGCATTCCTGCACTCTTCGTCTTTGGCAGCAAGAGCCTGCTGTTTGTCGTCAAGTATAGTTTGTCTCTCCGACTGCCAGTTAGCCCTTGACTCTTCAAAGGAAGACTTGAGTGTGGCAGTCTCCTTTGCGTGGTGCTCCTTGAGGGTTTCCATCGACTTGTTGTGTTCCGCAGTCTTTGCCTCAAGTTCACGGTTGAAAGACTCCTGCATCTGCTTCTGCTGACTGTCAAGACTGTACTTCATCTCCTCACACTTCTGGTCATAAACCCTGTTTGCCTCCTTGAGATGACTCTGATAAAACTGCTGAATATCCGATTTGTCTTTTTCTGCCTTTTGGAGCTCTTCTTTTATTTTCTGCTCAACATTCTCTTTCTTGGCCATAAGTACTTCGTATCTGGTAGAAAGAGACTGTAGCTCCTCATTAGACCTGCCGAGGCTCGCCTTCAACTGTTCGTTATCAGCTGAAAGGCGTTCGTTATCAGCTGTCAGGGATGCGGCTTTTGCCTCAACAGCGCTCTTTTGCCCTTTGACAGCAAGAATGCCGATGACAAGACCCAGTATGATACCGACAGCTATGTAAATGGCGATTTCCATATTCGAGTATAATAGGGGGGAAAAAAAGATTAATGATTAATTCGGAGATATTGAAGATGTCTCGTCACCCCGAATTAATCATTAATCAATAAACATTAATCATTGTTACCTGCTTCTGCCTCCACTTCAACCAGCTCATAGTCGTGCGTCTGCTTCAGACGGTTTATCTCCTGATAAATCTCTATGCACGACCAGGCGTCGAATGCCGCATATTTCTTCTGCGCATCGGAGAGTATAGGTGCTTCCCAGTTGGAGAGCCGCTGCGCCTTGCTTATCTTCTTCCCGAAGAGGTTGGCGTAAATCTTCTGCAGCGCAAGGTCCTCAATGCCAATCTCCTTGACGTGCTTCTGCAGGTCGTAGAACGAACCGGGATTGAACGTCTTGCGCTTGCTGAGCATCAGTATGTCGTCGTGCAGCGAAAGCCCCACCTTCGGCACGCTGGTGTCTTCGAGCAGGCGTATGATTGCCGGTGTCAGTCCGATGATGTTCAGGCGGAAAAGGAAGCAGATCTTCTCGCACGCCACCTGTAGCAGCGCAACCTTGTAGGCAGCACCTCTCTTGAAGGCGGGACGCGTCTCCGTATCAATGCCAAGTATGTTCTGTGCCAACAAGAAGTTCACCGCCCTTTCAGCCTCGCCCTCAGTGATTATGGTTATAATCCTTCCTGATGCTTCAGCCTTGGGCAGAGAGTTCAACTTATCCTTATCAAACTTCCTGTATATTTGTTTTGTCATTTATAAACTCCTCCTCACCGTAACTGCTCTCGCGTTCAGGGAGAGCCATATCATAAGCACTTTTATTACTTGTACAGATAACGCTTTATAGACTTCTTCGGAGTCTTCTCGAACTCCACCTCTTGCAACTCTATAGACGATATCTTCGCGTATGACGGTATTACCTTGTTCAGATTTGTGCGGTTCTGCTCCATTGCCTCGCTGATCTGTTCGGGCGTCAGTCCCTGAGCCTTAATCGTCTCATAGTCGGGATATACAAGCGCAACAAACTTATCCTCGCGCTGCACCATAACGCTCTCCAAAACCAAAGGCAGCGAGTTCAGCTTGTCCTCCACCTCTTCCGGATAGACGTTCTGTCCGTTAGGCGTGAGCAGCATATTCTTCGAGCGGCCGCGGATATACACATAGCCGTCGCTGTCCATCGTGGCGAGGTCGCCTGTGTGATACCATCCGTCCTTGTCGAGCGCCTCCTTTGTGGCATCCTCGTTCTTGTAGTAGCCGAGCATGACATTGAGTCCGCGAGCGAGTATCTCGCCTTCGATATTCTCCGGGTCGGGAGAGTCTATCTTCACCTCCATATTCACCACAGCCCTGCCGCACGAACCTACGCGCGACTGCGTATAGTCTTCATACGTGATGATTGGCGCACACTCCGTTGCACCGTAGCCTACAGTAACGGGGAACTTTATGTCGTGGAGGAAATTCTCTATCTCATAGCTGAAAGCGGCACCGCCGACAATAATCTCATACAGGCATCCGCCAAACGAGTCGTAGAGGGCGTCGCAAATCTTCTTCTTTATTCTTGCACCCAATACAGGCACCTTCATCATCAGCTTGATGTTAGGCGTGAGCTTGGGGAACACGCGCTTGCGCAGTATCTTCTCTATGACAAGCGGCACAGCGATGATTATGATTGGCTTCACTTCGCGGAACGCCTGGGCGATGATTGCGGGCGATGGCAGACGCGACAGGAACCACAGGTGGCAGCCGAAGGTGAACTCATACAGGAACTCGAACGCCATACCATACATGTGCGCCATAGGCAGTATGCTCACCACATTGTCGCCAGCCTTCATGTGCGAGCCAAGCACCTTGTTCGCGAAGTCCATATTGCTCCAAAGCGCGCGATAAGGTATCATGACGCCCTTGGAATAGCCCGTTGTGCCGGACGTGTAGTTGATGAGAGCGAGCTCGTCGGGGTCGTCCTCCTTGTAGTAGTGCACATGCTCACGACGGAAATTCTTCGGGTATTTCCGTCCGAAGTATTCGTTGAGATGCTCGCGGGCAACATTCAGCGCCTCCTTGCGGGCTATCATCAGAGAAAAGTCGTCGATATTGATTATGCCGTCGAGAGCAGGCATCTCGTCGGGTGTAAGCGTAGGGCCTACCACATCGCCGCAGAAGAGCAGCTTTGCCTCAGAATGGTTTACGATGTAGTGTACATTTTCGGGGGTGAACTCATGCAGTATAGGCACTGCCACCGCACCATAAGTAAGGGTTGCAAGAAATGCTACAGCCCAGTGTGTGCAGTTTCGCCCGCAGATGGCTATCTTGTCGCCACGTTCAACTCCCACCTCATCAAACAGGATGTGTATCTTTTCAATCTTGCGTGCAACGTCCTTATACTGGTATGTTACACCTTTATAGTCTGTCAGGGCATCCAAATCCCAATGGTCAACAATGGATTTCTCTATGAGGTTGTTGAATGAAGGAATGTTCTTCATAGTCATGTGTTTTTTACGATTTTCGGCTGCAAAGTAACAAGAGTTTTTGCACATTCCAAAATTTTTTGTGCATAAACACACTTGCCGCCACAAACATTTGCTGATTTACACGCATTTATAGATAAAGGTATGTTCTATAAATAGGGAGCGAAGGGGAGTTATTGTGGAG
>JABUUG010000062.1:11974-13655 GCA_021443285.1 Bacteroidaceae bacterium | reverse complement strand
TGGTAGAGTTGCAGCGAGAGCTTGCCGTCAGCAACATAAAACTGGAACAGGCAGTGGCACGGCGGCAGCTTCATATCGTCGATGTCCGCCACATTCCATGCGCTCACGACCATTCGCCGCGAGTCGGGATGGTGCTTGATAAGGTCCATGACATTGCCTATCTGGTCTATCGTGCCGCCTTTGTAGTCGGGCCACGACCGCCACTGGTGTCCATACACCGGGCCTAGGTCGCCGTTCTCGTCAGCCCACTCATTCCATATCCTCACGCCGTTATCCTGAAGATATTTCACATTGGTGTCGCCGGCGAGAAACCACAGCAGCTCATGTATTATCGACTTCAGGTGGAGCTTTTTCGTTGTCAGCAGCGGAAAGCCGTCTGCCATGCGGAAGCGCATCTGATGCCCGAACACCGACTTCGTGCCTGTGCCTGTGCGGTCGGTCTTTACCACACCCTCATCAATGATGCGGCGGAGAAGGTTGAGATATTGTTGCATAGTATTATTTACAATTTGACAATTTAGCTATTTAACTATTGGTAAGGATTTGGGGATTTACTATTTTAACAAAGAGGAGTTAAAGGGGAGTTATGGTGGAGTTAAAGGGGAGTTAAAGTGACGTATGTACTTGTGGTTCAGGATTATTTTCCTTATATCTCCTATCTGACAGCATCATGGTCGATTTCCCCCCACCGCCAGCGTATATACATCATAGCAGATGCCGCGGGCGCCGAAGCCCTCCTTTTGGAAGATGAGGTTGGGATTGAGGTATCTGCCGCCCTGCTCGGTGGATATGCCGAAGTCGAAATAGGGGCGTGAGGCGTATTTGTCGGTCAGATGGGCGTAGAGGGCATCGATAGCGCCGGACTCCTTGCCCTGCGGCGAGGCGTGGGTGTATTGGACGTGTACGCAGCGGCCGGTGAGGTAAGCCACTGAGCCGGCAAGTATTTCATCGCCCCGACGGGCAAGATAGAGCTTGATGTTATTGGGGAAGCGGTTGGAAAGGAGCGTTATCTCCGCCAGACTGTGTACGGGCGCAACGCCGTATTTCTCCTTCAGGTTACGCGTCATTATCCGCCACATCGCCTCGTAGTCGCTGCTTTCTTCTACCGTCACACCGCTCTCCAGGGCCTTCCTGAGGCAGCGTTTGCGCAGACGAATCCACGGAATAGGCTCTGCGAGGTTTATGGTGCTCGATATGCCGCGGGCTGTCAGGCGAGCGTCAAACTCGCGGAAGAGGGCGTAGAGGTCTTCCTCCGAAGGCTGCCTGTGATAGATGTGCGGCACACATTTATATATAATATAGGGGATGCCCTGCGCATGGGCGTAGTCTTTCAGCGTGCGGAAGATGCGGCACACCTCGTCGGCGGTGTTCCTGTCGGAAAGGATTAACCCGCCGTAGGTGAGTCCCTGATGGGAGTGAAGCACATTCTCTGCGTCTGTGTTGGCGGGCATTATGGCGCATAGGCGGTTGTCGCAGTAGAACATCAGCGAGTGGTCGGCAAAGCGGTCGGCATGGTAGTCCATGTAGTCGCGCTTGAAGAGGAATGTGCCGTTTTTGGAGTTATCCACAAAGGCGTCCCATTCCGCTTTTCTCCCTATGCCATACCGCACCAGTTCAATCATTTCGCTGCCACATATTTCAGGAACTCGTCGTAGTCGCGTATATAGTCGTCCTCATCGAA
>JABUUG010000062.1:9634-11704 GCA_021443285.1 Bacteroidaceae bacterium | reverse complement strand
ACGAAAGTGAGGCTGCCGCGCGTGGGGTCGGTAATCTTGGGAAGGTCTATGATGTGGATGTTCATGGCATAAGCCCTTGCACAATTATCGCAGGGGGAGGGAATTGGTTTTGAAGAAAAGGGAAATTCGAGGATTCCCAGAGAAATCAGGATGAGGCGGTGCGCTATGGGGATATAAGCTTGTTTTCCATGTGCAAGGCGTGCATGATGTTGTAGCGCACCTCCGGGTTTTTCATTTCCAACTGTCTGAGCAGGTCTGCCATTACCGTGCGGTTGGTCTCGTGCTCATGCGGGCAAAGCTTCCGTTGTTTCCGGAAGCTGTTGTCGATGGCATACTGCTGCAGGTCTGCCTCGTCGATAAGGCATAGCGGGCGGATGATTGTCAGCGGCATCTTGTTCATCGCGAGCTTTACGGGCATCGTGGAGAACTGCCCCTGATAGAACAGGTTTAGCAGTGTGGTATGCACTATGTCGTCGCGGTGATGTCCGAGCGCTATCTTGTTGCATCCCAGCTCCTGCGCCTTTGTGAACAGCATCTTGCGGCGGTTCCATGAGCAGAGGAAACAGGGGGATTTAGACATTCCTCCGTCGCATTGTCCACTCTTTTCCACTCCGCCTATCTCCGTCTCCTCCACTATCAGCTCTACCCCACTCCTCTCGCAGAACTCGCGGAGATATGTCGTGTCGCTATCGTAGGCTATCTCCTTCATCCTCACATGTATGGCAACAAGCGAGAACTGCGGCTTCCTGATCTTCGCACGCATGGCGAGCAGCCGCACTAATGCCAATGAATCCTTGCCGCCGGACAGTCCGATGAGAATCTTGTCGCCGTCGGAGATTAGCGCATAGTCCCTCATCGCCTTGTTAAGATGCGAATACAGTTTGCGTTCTAATTTCCCCTCCCTTGTAAGCTGCATACAGGAAAACCTATCTGAACGAGTCGGTGAGCAGTTTTATCTCTATTCTTGGCTCAATCTTCTCATAGAGAATATTATACACCGCATCGAGAATCGGCATATTAACATGTGTGTAGCGGTTTATGTCGCGCATACACTTTGCTCCATAGAATCCCTCCGCCACCATCTCCATCTCTATCTGCGCGCTCTTCACGCTGTAGCCCTTGCCTATCATCATGCCGAAGGTGCGGTTGCGCGAGAAATTGCTGTAGCCCGTAACGAGCAGGTCGCCCATATATACGCTGTCCGTAATCTCTCGTTCCAGAGGATTTATCTCCTGAAGGAAACGGTTCATCTCCTGCACAGCATTTGATACGAGCACTGCCTGGAAGTTGTCACCGTAGTTCATGCCGCTGCATATACCGGCAGCTATGGCATAGACGTTCTTCAGCACCGCCGCATACTCGATGCCTTCGACGTCGCTCGATGTCTTGGTCTTTATGAACTCGTTGGCAAGTATATCGGCGAACACCTCTGCCTTCTCCCTGTTGGCGCACCCTATGGTCAGGTAGCTGAGACGCTCCAGTGCCACTTCCTCTGCGTGCGACGGTCCGCCGATGCAGGCGAGGTTGTCGTAAGGCACATTGTATGCCTGGTGGAAATAGGCTGAACAGGAGAGGTTATCATCGGGGATAATACCCTTTATCGCAGTAACAATGAACTTGTTGCTGAGCTTGCTCTTCACCTTCTTCAGGTGGTTCTTCAAATAAGGGGACGGAACGACGAACACGAGTGTATCGTATTCGTTTACAATAGTATTAAGGTCGGAAGAAAAACGTATCTCTTCGGTGTCGAAATGCACACCGGTGAGATACGATGGGTTATGATGAAGACGCTTGAAGTCTTCTATCTGGTCGTCTCTGCGGATATACCAACCTATATGGTGAGTGCTTCTCACCACAATCTTAGCGATAGCCGTTGCCCAGCTACCGCCGCCGATAATCGCTATTTTACCGCAGTCGAACAAAATATATTTATTTAAGGGGAGTTAAAGAGGAGTTAAAGTGAAGGTAAAGGGGAGTTAAAGTGAAGGTAAAGGGGAGTTAAAGTGAAGGTAAAGGGGAATTAAAGTGAAGGTAAAGGGGAGTTAAAGTGAAGGTAAAGGGGAGTTAAAG
>JABUUG010000062.1:3278-9201 GCA_021443285.1 Bacteroidaceae bacterium | reverse complement strand
TGCAGTGCGCGCAGGAAGTCCTGGTCTATAATCATCGCCTCGTCGTCGCCCTTGTCGGCGAGCTTCATCTGCTCGATGAAACGCTCCTCCTGGTCTATCGGGTCGTTAAGCTCCGAGTAGGCGTTGGCAAGCTCCTTGCCGTTCACCATCAGCTCGAAACGCTCTGTCAGTCCCGGCTTCGAGCGGTGCATCTTTGTCAGCGGCGACATCTCCACAGGGTAGTCCGTGATGAAGGTAGGCTGTATGAAATCGCCCTCGCAGGTCTCGCCGAATATCTCGTCGATGAGCTTTCCCTTGCCCATAGTGTCATCCACCTCTATGCCGAGCTTCTTCGCCGTCTCGCGTATCTCGTCCTCGCTCATGGGGTAGAGGTCGTAGCCTGTCTTCTCCTTGATGGCGTCGAGGATAGGCAGACGGCGGAAAGGCGCTTTGAAGGAAATCAGCTTGCCGTCAATCTCCACTTCAGGCTTGCCGTTCACAGCGGTGCATATCTCTTCAAGCATGCTCTCGGTGAAGCCCATGCCCCAGTTGAGGTCTTTGTACGACACATAAAGCTCCATGCAGGTGAACTCCGGGTTGTGCGTGCGGTCCATGCCCTCGTTGCGGAAGTTCTTGCCCATTTCATAGACGCCCTCGAAGCCACCCACGATGAGTCGCTTCAGGTAAAGCTCGGTGGCTATGCGCATATACATATCCTGGTTGAGCGCGTTGAAGTGGGTGATGAACGGGCGTGCCGATGCGCCGCCGGCAATGTTCTGCAGTATCGGGGTATCGACTTCCGTATATCCGGCATTGTCGAGTATGCTGCGCATGGTGCGGATGATTGTGGCGCGCTTGAGGAAGGTCTCCTTCACGCCGTCGTTCACCACGAGGTCAACATACCTCTGGCGGTAGCGCAGCTCCGGGTCGTCAAACTTGTCGTAAGCCACGCCGTCCTTGTACTTCACGATAGGCAGCGGCTTGAGGCTCTTCGACAGCAGCTTCAGCTCTTTGGCATGAACGGAAATCTCGCCCATCTGCGTGCGGAAGACAAAGCCCTTTATGCCGATGAAGTCGCCTATGTCGAGCAGCTTTTTGAAGACTGTGGTGTACATGTCCTTGTTCTCGCCGGGACAGATGTCGTCTCGCGTAACATACACCTGTATTCTGCCCTTCGAGTCCTGCAGTTCTATGAACGATGCCTTGCCCATGACGCGGCGCGACATCATACGGCCGGCGATGGACACCTCAAACATGGGCGCATTCTCTTCGCCCTCACTCTCTTTCTCAAGTTTCTCAAACTTCTCCACAATGCCGGTGGAGAAAGCGTCTGTAGGATATTCCGCAGCAGGATACGGCTCTATGCCCATCTGCTTGAGCTGCTCAAGGCTCTGACGGCGGCCAAGCTCCTGCTCTGAAAGTTCTAAGATGTTCACTCATGTAATGATTATTGATTTTTGATTAATGATTAATTCGGGGCCGGAAACAGCAAATTCCCCTTGCGAGAAGGGGAAATAACTGTACGGTTAGAATGGCAGGCCGTCTGCACTCCCATCGTCAGCAAAAGGGTCTGCGGAAACAGCTGGCTGGGCAGCTGGAGCAGCAGGCTGTGTTGGTTGAGTAGGCTGTGCGAACTGCTGAGCGGCTGGTGCGGCTACCGGCTGACCGGCAGCATCTGGCTGCACCACTGGTGTACGGTCAACCTTCCAAGCGCTAAGTGTATTGTACCAGCGACCGTTATACTCGCGGGCATCTATGTCGAAACTAACTGTCAGCTCCTCGCCCACCTGAATGTTCATATTGTTTATCTTGTCCTCTCCAAACACCCTGAAACAGCATTTGCGTGGATACTGGTCATGATTTTCCAACACATACTCCTGTGAAGCCCATGCAGAGCCTGTTCTTGAGCTTACTCCCGACTGCTTGTCAAGCACGGCTATAATTCTTCCTTGAATTTCCATAAGGTATTGTATTTGTAATTAAAATAAGGTGTGCAAAGATAATATCTATTAGACAAACACAGCGTCGCCACCATGATTTTTACCGTAAAACGGCATTAAACATTGATTTTCCTTTTTTCGCTTTCATTGAGGATTTGGCAGAACAAACACTATTTGCTGTCGAACCTCGCCACAAAGCGGCAACCGTCGGTATAGCCCGTATCCATATAGGCATGACCGTGCAGCAGTTTCACTATAACTCTCACCAGAGCCAGTCCGATACCATTGCCCGGCACATAGCTGCCCAATTTCTCATAGCAGTTGAACACCTTGTCGGCATTCTCCGGCGCAATGCCCGTACCCGTATCGGTAACAGACACCTGCCAACTGATATTCCCCATCTTGCTGAAGGCGAGCGTTATGCTGCCCTCACTGGTGTATTTGCAGGCATTGGAGAGGTAGTTGGCTATCAGACGTTCCACCAGCAGTCTGTCGCTCATCACAGCAAAATCCTCACCATCCGCAACCTGCAGCTTCACACCGGGCTTCACACTGTCAGAGAATTTCTTCAATGTGGCAAGACAAACGTCCTTCACCGACATGGAAGCGATGGAAACCGGATAGTTGCCAGACTCCATGAGCGACACATCCAGCGTGTCCTGCACGAGCTTTATCAGCTTGTTACAGTTCTCCGTAATGTAGCGCATATACTCCATGCTCTCATCGGGCGATGGAGGGCAGGTCTGGTCGGTGAGCAACTGGTTGAAGCCCTGAATGGCATTGATAGGTGTGCGCAGTTCGTGTACCACATTATCAATGAACACTTCCTTCAGCTTGTTCGCCTTCACCGCATCATCGCGCGCCCTTTCCGCCTCGGCTCGGGCAGCTGTCGCCTCGTCGCGTTCCAGCTTCAACTGTGTGGCGTGCCTCTGGTTGATTTTTGCACTACGCACAGCGAAAAAGAGCACGATGGCAAGGATTAGCACGGTTGCCAGCACTCCAAACATTTTCATTTTTGACTGGCGATCTGTTATCTGCTCGTATATCTCTGACTGCTGTTTCTCTATGACGCGCTCCTTCTCTGCTGTCTCATACTTCACGAGCAAATCGTTCTGCTTGTCACTGTATATCAGTTCCTTCAGCGAATCATATTTCAGACGATAGACATAAGCATTCTTCAGGTTAGTCCAGCGGTAAGCCTTCGACAACGATTGGAAACATTGCATTGTCTGGTACCTGTCGCCAACTTTCTTCCACAAGTGCAATGCCATCTCTCCATAACTCACAGCACCGGCATAGTTCTCTTTCTCAATATACATGTCACAGAGGTCGCTATATACCCTGGCGAGATATTTGGTTTCATCATTTTTCTCGTAGAACGGTATGATACGCCGGTATTCAGCCTCCGCCTCATCATAGCGTCTCTGTGCCGCAAATACCATGGCCTTCTGCCATATATGGTGCATCACGTTCTCCTCATCGCCCGCCTTCTGAGCTATATCCACCGCCTTCTGAATACTCCTTAAAGCCTCCTCATATTTGCCTTTATAGCTCAACACCTCGCCAATCATGCCGTAGCAGTCTGCCCTGTCATAGTCTGAACGGGCTGTTACCAATGCCTTCTCCAGACATTTTGATGCCACGTCAGGATTATTGTTGTAGGAATACAGCTTTGCGAGAATAATATTGCAGAACGTCTGCATCTCAATGTCGCGCAACTTCTCTGCCAAAGTGAGAGCCTCAACAGCAGCCTCCATCGACTTGTCGTATTCCCCCATCTCCACATACAGCGAGCTTTTCTGGCACAGCGCCACCTCCACAAGTCTCTCGTTTTCACACTTTCGGCCTGCCTCCAGAGCCTTCTCTGTGTAAGCCAGCGACTTCTTGTTGTCCTTGCCGAAATAGTAGTCGCTCATCGCTGCATCCACCACACCCTGCGCCTGTTCCTCGTCCCTGATGTCCAAATCCTGACACTTTGTTATGCCCTCTGTCTCCAACTGTTTGAGCAACAGACCTGCCGTCTCGTATGAAAACTCGCGCTGAAGCTGCCAGTACCGGTCCTCAACAGTGTCTGCCGACGCCGCCATACCAACGGACAGCATTGTCAGCAGCAAAAACAATATTCGACGGTATCTCTCCACGATATGATATTAGATTAGAAGTTATGGGAAATAAAAGGAAATTACCTGACAAGCATTTTCCTGCCGTTTTTTATCACAATGCCCTTGAAGCTGTCGCCTACCTTCTGCCCCTGCAGGTTGTATAGTGGAGCATCGTTGTCTGCCTCTGCCGGCACTAACGTACCGTCAGCCCCCACGCGGAAGATGGCAGTAGTGCCTTCCTCTCCGTCGCGGAATGTTACCTTCACAGACTTTGTACCCTTAGGAACCAAGCTGTTGGAAGACTGCATATAAACCACATACGGTCTGCCCGACACAGTGTAATCCGTCTGAAGCTCATGGAACGACGGAGTTTCCTCGCCCTTCAACTTTCCGAACAGATAATTATAGTACCCAGTCGTTGATGCGGGTATTATCCCTTCCTCTGTCTGGACCCTGAAATTAGCCAGTTCACAATCCGGAGTTTCCGTCTTCATTCTCTCATAACAGAACTCCTTGTTCGCATCTCCCCTTACCAAACATGCTCCGCGCACTTTGCCATAGCGACGTACCAAAACCACTTCGCCGGCAGATGCACTCTCAAGGTCATACACCTTGACATCGTCAGAAAGTTTCACCTCTATACACTGTGAAGCATAATATGTGCTTAATCCATAACTTCCAGTTGTTATAAAGTCTGAAGAAGACTCGTCAATAAGGTTGTATGCAAAAGCGCATTCGGGAGACTCCGGCACTATCTCCCCCTCCACCTCTGCTTCTGTCGGCACCAATCCGACTGCACCAGAAGAGAGCTTCGTGTTTATCTTTGCCGCTATAATACTCGTGCGTTTCACCTTTTGCATCGGGGTAGCATTCCTCATACCCTGAGCCAATGAAGCAGCATCAGCAGAACCGACATCTATCGTAACATCCATGACATTCGGCTTGCCCTTGTTTACCTTTGCTGCTATTATGCTCGTGCGCTTCACCTTCTGCATCGTGGCGGCCTGTCGCAACGACGGAGCGGAATTCCCGGAGTTTTCCTGCCCCCAGTCAATAGTCCTGTCCAGATACACCTCCATTAAGTTGGAACCGTACTCCGTAAGGTCTTCGTCATCCACCAACTTATTGCCATTCTTGTCCAGCACATTCCCGTCATCATCGTGCACAATGTCGCGTTCAAACTCCAGTTGGAATGTAAATGTCTCGCCACCCGTTATGTTGACCACCTGTGTCGAACCGTTTTCCGGATATGCCGTTACGGTTGTGGGGTTGTTGTCAGTTACCGTAATCGTGAAACCGTCCAACAGGGCTCCTCCTGTTTTTTCATAAAACACCAGTTTCAGATGCGTCTTTCCCACCTTCTGGGGATAGAAGCAATATGTGAACACTCCCTTCTTCTTCTCCCATTGTATAGCCAGACTGCCCAAAGAAGTGTTGTATCTGCTCACAGAATCGGCGATATCCGACTCTGTCTTGGCTGCTACGGACAAGGGATATTCACCCGACTGACCAGCAAGCTCCGACAGGACGAACGCCCTTGCCGTGTCCACTGTCAGGGGGATAAACATAGTTTGGGATTCCGAATGCCAGCCCAAACTCGCATTCACCTTCCATGTCTTTTCTTCAGGAAGCTGCGCACAAACCGTCTGTAAACCTGTCATCAGGATGCACAATAAAAACAGGAACTTTTTCATAGTAGTGAATACCAATATAGTGAATAATGAATAATGAATAACGAATAGTTTGCTGCCGCGATGATAGCTAATAACGAATAGAGAATAGTTAATAACGAATAGTTTGCTGCCGCGATATTTGAACGTAAACAGCTTGTGCGGTAGCAAACCACTATTCATTCTTCACTATTCGTTAATCCATCTCCTCGTCAGCCTCATAGCCTCCCAT
>JABUUG010000062.1:0-3194 GCA_021443285.1 Bacteroidaceae bacterium | reverse complement strand
AATGGAGTCGCGGCAGAGGAAGTTTATCTTTATCTGCATCGGATAGCCCATCCATCCGCGTATGTCTATGTTGTCCCAGCTCTCCTTGTTGTCGTTGCGCGGCGGATAGTAGTTTATGCGCACCTTGTGGTAATAGTCGCTGTAAAGGTCAGGCTGGCGGTCGGCACTGAGGATTGTCTCGAGTGTGGAGAGCTTGGAGACCTCCTTTGTACGGAAGTTCTGCGGCTCGTCGAGCACCAGTCCGTCGCGGTTGCCGAGTATGTTTGTAGAGAACCATCCGTCGAGCTGCAGGCAGCGTGTGCCGATGATTGGCGCAAAGCCCGACTTGACGAGCGTCTGCCCCGTCTTGAAGTCCTTTCCGCATACAGGCACGCCCTCACGCTCAGCGAGCTGCCATATAGCGGGGATGTCAACGGTGGTGTTCGGCGCACCCATAATGAACGGCGCACCCTCCATTATGGCGGCATAGGCATAGCACATAGAAGGCGCGATATGCTCGCAGTCGTCTGCCTTCATCGCAGCCTCAAGCGCACTGAGTGTATAGTGGACGTCCTTATCTACAGGCACATATATCTCTGTGGATGCAGCCCACAGCACGACAATCCTGTCGCACCCGTTCTCCTTCTTGAACCTGCGAATGTCCTCGCGTATCTGCTCCATCATGTCCCAGCGGTCGCGGCAGTCCTTCACATTCGTTCCGTCAAGGCGTTTGGCATAGTTTCTGTCGAATGCCGCCTTCATCGGCTTTATGGCAGACAGCTCGTCCTCTACGGGCAGGATGTCCTCCTTCTTAAGCACCTCTGCATACATCGCCGACTGGAAGGCGGTCTGCGGATAGACGTCCCAAGTGCCGAACACTATATCGTCCAACGATGCCAACGGCACTATGTCCTTGTAGGGCATATACTTCTTGTCCGCACCTGTCCCGACGCGAATCTTATCGTATTGCGTCATCGAGCCGATAAGTCTGGTGAGTCCCTTGCGCGCCATAAGCACGCCGGTGATGAATGTTGTCGCGACTGCTCCACAGCCGACAACCATTATTCCGAGTTTTCCTTCAGCCGGAAGAATTTTCATTTTTTAGGGTTATATTAATTAAGGTCTGTATCTATCGCGTCCTGCCGATGAGACTTGAAATCTGCTTCAGCAAGGTCTTCAACTGCTGGTAATTCCTCATGGCGTCTGCCATTTCCTCCCCCTTTGCTGTTGAGAGTCTCTGCTTCGCCTGTTCAAGTTTTCCGGAAACTATCTGGAAGCGGAGGTCTATCAGCAGGTGGTTTATGTTGTTAAGTATGCGCACTGTGCGGTTATCTTCCGCCGTATTGTCTGCCGCCACCGGCTGCTGTTCCATCATGAACTGTGCCGCCACTTGGTTTATCTCCAGATTCTCATGGCGCATGAAATACTGTAGAGAGTTGAAGCCGGACTCTGTGGCATGTTGCGCCGCCTCTGCAAGTATTGTGTTGTATATCGGTTCCGAGAAGATGATATTGTCTTCTGCAAGGTTTCTTTCCACAAAACAGGCGAGCGGTATGCCGTCCTCCATTTCGCCTTCTTCCGGAGCAGAATGTGGGTTGCCCACAGGTAGAATTGTCTCTCCCTGCATGATTATCTGCCTGACAATCAACGACTCTACCTCCTGAAGCTTTGACTGTGGAGATGGGATGTTCAATGTGGTAGCGGACGGAGCAGGGGTTGCCGCTCCCTCTTTATTCTCCATGGCATTCAGTTCCTGCTGTCTTGCCTCAGCCTTCAGCCGCTGGTCTTTGTCCCCCTTTATGAATTTATTGATGCGCGAAACCGTTATCTCCTCTTTGAGCTGCAGTTTTGGCGCACACATCTTCACATACATCGACCGAGTAACAGGGTCTGGTATCAACGATATGCTGCGCAACACGCTTTCTACTGCCTCCGACCGCTGTATCGGGTCGGTTACACCGTTGAGCATAAGCGAGCACTTGAAGTCAAAGAAATCCACCTGATGCTCCTCAACATATGCGCGGAACTCCTCCGCCGTATGCTTCCTGGCGAAGCTGTCCGGGTCGTCGCCGTCGGGCAGGATAAGCACCTTTATGTTCATGCCGTGGGCGAGAATCATGTCCGTTCCC
The DNA here is from genome assembly GCA_021443285.1 of Bacteroidaceae bacterium. Classification (GTDB taxonomy): domain Bacteria; phylum Bacteroidota; class Bacteroidia; order Bacteroidales; family Bacteroidaceae; genus Prevotella. Next base: position 1,086 of record JABUUG010000062.1, on the reverse strand, counting down.
CTCATCGCCGCCTTGATGCCCGCTGCATCACCGTCGTAAAGCAGTGTGATGTTCTGCGTCAGTCGGTGCAGTATGTTTATCTGCCTCTCGGACAGTGCCGTGCCGGAGTTTGCCACTACATTCTCTATGCCGCACTGGTGCATGGAGATGACGTCCGTGTATCCCTCCACCACATATACGCGGTTTTCGCGCGCTATTGCCTTGCGGGCCTGGAAGATTCCGTATAGTTCGCTGTCCTTATGGTATATTTCGCTCTCTGGCGAGTTGACGTATTTCTGCGCCACTCCCTTTGTCCTTGCGTCGAGGAGTCTGCCTCCGAAGCCTACGATTTTGCCGCTGAGCGTGAACCATGGGAAGATGACGCGCCCCGAGAAGCGGTCGATGAGTTCGCCGCGGTCGGTCTTGTAGCATAGTCCAGCCTTCTCGATGTGCTCCGCCTTATAGCCCTTCGCCTGGGCTGTCCTTGCCAGTGCATGGCGGTCGGAGGGGTCGTAGCCGAGCTTGAACTTGCGGATGATGTCGTCGCGGAAGCCACGCGTGCGGAAGTATGGCAGCCCGACTGTGGCGCCGTCCTGCGACTCGTGCAGGAGCTTCTCAAAGTAGTTTGCCGCCCATTCGTTTACGAGGAAGAGGCTCTCGCGCTCCATTTGCGCGTCTTTCTCCTCGTCGGTCAGTTCGCGTTCCTTTATTTCTATGCCGTATTTGCGTGCGAGGTAGCGCAGCGCGTCGGGGTAGGAGAGCTGCTCATGCTCCATGATGAAGCCCACGGCGTTGCCCCCCTTGCCGCACGAGAAGCACTTGCAGTAGCCCTTTGCGCGCGAGACGAAGAACGACGGCGTGCGGTCGTTGTGGAACGGGCACAGCCCTTTGTAGTTCGCCCCAGCCTTCTTGAGGGAGACGAAGTCGGAGACCACATCGTAGATGTCGGCGGCCTCCATGATGCGCGCTACGGTTAGGTTGTCAATCATGGCTTGTGTTCTTGTCTGTTAGTGGCATGAAAAAAATAACTTATAAAAGTTTTAACATGAGAGTTGTATTATTTTTAACCGCAGATTCAACCAAATTAGCGCAGATGCGCATATAATT
>JABUUG010000061.1 GCA_021443285.1 Bacteroidaceae bacterium | reverse complement strand
CTTATTGGCAATATCCATTAATTATGAAGTCAGCCGCGAGAATACTTAATATCCTCAAGGAACAGCCCTTGCGCAGGTACACTCTCACCAGCCCTCGAACGCGACTTTGCGGAAAGCACATCCGTAAACTCCCGCAAGCTCATACGCCCCCTGCCAACCTCAACAAGTGTCCCTACAACGGCACGCACCATGTTCCGCAGAAAACGGTTGCAGCTTATCTCAAAATGCCATTCTGTATCACTATCCTGCACCCACACCGCGCGCGTAAGGTTGCACATGGTTGTCTTCACATCAGACCCCACCTTACAGAAAGAGGCAAAGTCCTTCTCACCAACAAGAAGCTCAGCCGCTTCGTTCATTGCAGAAAAATCAAGATGCCAGTGTATCTGCCAGCAGTATTGTCGCAAGAAGGGTGTCTTACGGGTGGATATGTAGTAACGATAAGTCCTTGAAATTGCTGAAAAACGAGCATGCATATCATCCGCCACCTCTTCTATTTTCAGGACAGAAATGTCGGGCGGAAGAAGACGGTTCAGTTTATACATCTCCCCACGCTCACCGATGTCCAGTCGGACCGGAGAATCAAAATGCGCCACCATTAATCGGGCATGAACCCCCGTGTCGGTGCGCCCAGCGCCGACCACCTCCGTCTCACGCCTCAATACAACGGAAAGCGCCCTCTGCAGTTCCTCCTGCACAGTTATCCCGTTGGGCTGTATCTGCCATCCATGATACCTCGTCCCGTCATATTGGAAATAAATGAAATAGCGCATATACCCTATCTACAACAAAAGCGGCTGCACCGCATGACCACCGCGTTCGAAGCGTCAGCTCCGAATCACAACCATTACTCTATCGAACACATCGCCGTACAAATCCTATCCTGCAAAGACTTTCCCTGCGCAGAATTCTTAAGCCCGTTGCTCATTATGGCAAAGCAAAGCCAGTGACCGTTGGGGGCCCTGCAATAGCCCGCAAGCGTGCTTACCCCCGAAAGAGTTCCTGTTTTTGCATGAACGTTATACTGCGCGCTACTGCCTTTCATACGGCCTCTTAGCGTTCCATCAACACCAGCCACAGGCAATTTCTCATACAGCGTGTTGAATATGAAAGGACGGCGGAAGGCGTATCTCAACACATCAATCTCCACCTCAGGACTAAGATAGTTGTACAGAGAAAGACCGCTTCCGTCAGCAATGTAATAGTCTTCGGGATTGCGCCCAACACGCTTTATTATCCTGTTCACAGCCTCACGAGAACTCTTTGCCGAGACACCCTTCTGCTTTGAAACCTCCGCTCCCAACTTGTAAAAAATACATTCAGCGTATGCATTATCACTATTCTTCATAGTGCGTGTCAGAATATCCCTCAGTTCATGACGACATTCTGCCAAGTCTGTCGTATTTACCGGATAGTCGTTCTTTGTCGTAGAACCCGTAATCACTATACCTGCCTGTTTTATGTATTTGAGGAAATGCGAGGCAAAAACATCCTTCTTGTCCACAAGAAGAGGTGTAAGTACAGGATTGACATCGTCCCAACACCAGCCCTCACCGTATGCTAAAGTGTCCTTAAGCGACAAGTCAAGCACAAGACCACCGTAGATAGTATCCACGCCCAGTCCCCTTACAGCATCCGCAAACCTCCGAACATCGCTCTCCGAAAACATCGGATCCATACTCCCCTTCACACAAATATTGCCGTAAAGCACCCTCGACCTCTTCACTATAGGCTCCAGTTCCGCCACCTCTTTCCGCACCGTATCACTGTCAGATATTGTTTCTATCCTGTACTGTCGTATCCGCCATTCATTATCCTGTGGCTGCCCCGTATAACCAATCTTCGTAACGAACGGGTAGCTTTCTTCCATAACAGACAAAGCCGCCGTCCCCGTAAAAACCTTCATCGTACTGGCAGGGCGGAAACGCTGACGCTCATTTTTCTGATACACGATGCTCTCCGTAGTCAAATCAAACACCTCTATACCAAATTGAGATGAAGCAACCACTGAACAGCCCTCTATCAGTTCGTCAAGCCTTGCGCTGAGAGTCTCAGGCCATGACAGGACAACACCCTCGCGCGCAGAGTCTGCCACAAATCCACCCTCATCCAAAAGAAACCACTGTGTCTTGCTCTCTTGTGCATGAAGACCCAGTGGCATAAGCAGAACGCCTACAAATGCGGAAATAATGATATGTAGTTTCAGCATAAAAATCAGTAACGTAAAAAAAGCCCCTGCATCGTGAGTGTCAGCTCATGGATCCTCCCTTTTCTATAAGGCTCACTGCGTATGCGGAAATACCTTCCTGTCTGCCCGTGAAACCAAGCTTTTCTGTTGTTGTGGCTTTTATTGAGATATTGTCGATATCTGTACCTATAACGTCAGCTATACATCTGCACATTTCCGGAATATGGGGATTCAGTTTAGGCCGCTCAGCGCATACCGTAGCATCAATGTTCCCCACTTTATATCCCTTTGTCGCAATGAGTTCCACTGTCTTTCTCAACAGTATCTTGCTGTCGATGCCGTCCGTTTCCTCCGCAGTGTCAGGAAAGTGATAGCCTATGTCCCTCATATTGGCGGCTCCGAGCAGAGAGTCGCAGATGGCATGAAGCAGTACATCCGCATCGCTATGACCAAGCAGACCAAGGGTGTGGTCTATTTTTATTCCGCCAAGCCACAATTCACGCCCTTCCACAAGCTGATGGACATCATATCCAAACCCAACTTTAATCATAGTTACTTGAATTTCAAATACTTTCTTTTAATTCAGGAACTTAAAACTATCTGCGATGGAACAAATCTTTGATACCGTCAATATCAAATCCCAGAGTGAATCGCAATGTTTGGTCGAGAGGATTGGACTTTGTCGTTGAGATAAGATATCCGCAGTCAAGCGAGAAAGCACTCAGCTTAAAACCGGCCCCGACCGTGAAATACTTTCTGTTTCCCTTGTTTTCCGACTCGTGGTGGTAGCCTGCACGTACAGAAAAGCGGTCATTATATACATACTCCGCACCCACACTGAAATATATCTCCTGCAACTCTTCCTTGAAGCCTCCGGGAGCATCACCGAAACTGCGGAAAATGCCTCCAATGGACGACAGTTCGTAATAGTTGTCTATACGGTACTGGTTATACCAAGGTACAGGCTGGTCGGCTTCTATACCCAGAGCCTCACGGCACTGGTCGTCAGTCGGCATCGTAGGGACGAGCAGTTTGTTGGCATCGAAAGAAAAAGATAGGCGGTTGTACTGGTCAATCGGCAGCATGAAATTAAAACCGATGCGGAGATTGGCGGGGATGAATTCGCTATAGTCCGAGCCACCGAAACGAATCTTGCTGCCCACATTGCTTATGTTCACACCAAATGCGAACTGACACTCACGGTTTCCGATGTTAAAATATTTGTTGTAATAGCATGCAATGTCCGCCGCAAAGGCATTGCCCGGTGAAGTGTCATTAGAATAGTCGTATGTCAGGTTTGAATGTATCCACCTCACAGCAGCACCCAGCGAAAACTTTTCGCTGAGCATGAGAGAGTAGGCTGCATCAATAGACATCTCATATGGCTTTATGGTATAGTCCGATGCAATAACCTCACCCAACGAGAAATAACGCAACGATGCAGACACTGCACTGTAGTCGCCTATGCGGTAGTAGCCGGCAGCTGTTGCCAAGTCCATATCGCTCACAATCTGTCTCAGCCATGGAGTGTAGTTTATTGCAACTCCTGCCTTACTGATGGCAAACGGGTACTTTGCAGGATTCCAATACTGAGAGTTTATGTCTGGGTCTGTCGCAGCACCAATGTCAGCCATACCCGCAGCTCTTGCGTCAGGAGCTATCATCTGCGATGTAACAGAATGGTTTATCGGATTGAATATATCCTCTTTCTTATCTTGCGCCTTTAAGTGCAAGCTGGCGCAAGATATAAGTACCAGAATAACTATTGTGGTTTTAGAAACTTTCATTCCACTTCCTTTATATCTTCTATTTGTAACTGTGGAGAATGCTTGTAGTGATTGTCCTCAATGGTGTATACAATGTCGAAGGCGTGCTTAGATTTGATATATTTTGCAGCTTCGCTTTGTCCGAATGCGATACCGTTCATCACGATTGGCGACTTCAGGTCTATCAGTTCCAACTTGATGTGTTCCTGATTTCTGCCAACAACCCGGCTTGTCCCGTAGTCCATTACCCTGTGAGTACAGAACACGGGCTTCTGGTTTTGCGGTCCGAAGGGGGCAAATTTCTTCAAGTCTGAACAAAACTTCTTGTCTATATCACTGAATTTCAATTCTGCATCTATCGTCAGGGGAGGATCTGTCATTACGGTGTCTATATGGTCGTCCACGTATTTCTGGAAGCGTATTCTGAAATCGTTGAGGTTCTGCCAGCGTAGGGTCATGCCCGCTGCACAGGTATGTCCGCCGAAGTTCACAAAGAGGTCGCTGCAGCTTTTCACTGCCGAGTAGATGTCGAAGCCTGTAACACTGCGGGCAGAGCCCACTGCGTAGTCTCCGTCGCGCGTAAGGACAATGGTCGGCTTGTAGTACATTTCGGTTACCCTTGATGCCACAATTCCGATTATGCCCTTCTTCCATCCTTCGTCATACAAGACAATGCTGGAGTGCTGTTCCTGCGATTCAATCATTTCAATGATGATGTTCGCCTCTTCGGTCATCTGCTTGTCGATGTCCCTTCGCTGTTCGTTGTACTCATTTATGTTCTTGGCAATCTCTAACGCCAGACTGTAGTCCTTTTCTACAAGCAGGTCAACGCTCTCCCTTCCATTTTCCATACGGCCGCTTGCATTGATGCGTGGAGCTATCTTGAACACTATGTCGCTCATGGTAATCTCCCTGTTGCTCAGTCCGCAGACTTCAATCAATGCCCTCAGACCAACACTTGGATTCTTGTTTATCTGCTTTAGTCCGTGATATGCAAGAATCCTGTTCTCCTCATTCACCGCCACAAGGTCGGCGGCAATGCTCATTGCGCACAAGTCAAGCATGGGAATGAGTTTGGAGAAAGGAATCATGTTGCTCAAGGCAAACGCCTGCATGAACTTGAAGCCCACACCACATCCGCACAGTTCCTTGAACGGATATGCGCAGTCCCTTTGTTTGGGGTCAAGTATTGCGACAGCATCAGGCCGCTCCTTCTCGTCAGGCTCATGGTGGTCGCACACTATAAAGTCTATACCGAGCGACTTTGCGTATGCTATCTGCTCAATGGCCTTTATACCAGAATCGAGAACGATAATCAGGGTTACACCTGTATCCTTGGCGTAGTCTATGCCTCGCTTGCTTATGCCGTATCCCTCATCATATCGGTCTGGTATGTAGTAGTCGATATTGGAATAATACTGGTTCAGGAATTTATACACGAGAGTAACCGATGTTACCCCGTCCACATCATAGTCACCGTAAACAAGAATGCGCTCCTTCCTGCCCATCGCCTCGTTCAGCCTGTCGACAGCGATGTCCATATCCTTCATGATGAATGGGTCATAAAGGTCGGTCAGCTGCGGACGGAAGAACTTGTTCGCGGCGGTTTCATCCTCTATTCCGCGTTTTATGAGAATATCAGCAAGTATTGGCGCAATGTTCAGTTTATGCGCCAAAGCTGTTGCCGCTGCCATTCTCTCCGCGTTTGGAGTGTCAAATTGCCAGGAGTAGTGCACTGTTTTTAAATGTTTTGAGTTTGAAGTGTGTTTCAGATTCCGAGTTTCTTGCGGATATCCTTTGGAATGGCGTTCTTATTAATCATGAAGTCCATGGTGTTGAGCTTTATGAACGCCTTCGACATATACCATGTACCCTTGTATTTTCCGGTCTCTCCCCAGGAGTTCTTCACCATGTAGTATTCCTTGCCGAACTGGTCTTTTGCCACTCCGTAGATGTGCATACCGTGGTCGTCAGTGAGCTGCCAGCTGTCAAAAGCGTTCTGACGCATCTCCTGTGTAGGCACCACCTCTGGTATCTTCACGCCGAGAGAATCAAACACATTCTTCTTCTCTGCTGCCTTCATGTTCAGCCAGCGTGCCTGGTCGCTGCCGGTCAGGTCGCGCGCGCCTTTCACATCTACAGCCATTGCCAGACCGTCGCGTGTGAAGCCTTCTTCTGACACATCGCCGCCCCATGCTATGGTGTAACCATTTTCAAGAGCGTTGTCTATGATAGCCATCATTTCGTCAACAGGCACATTGTAGCTCATGCCCTGACGCCAGTTATCCTGAACCTCTACGGGGAAAGCTGTATAGAACGGATGGTGTGTGTATGATGTTATGGAAACATAGTCATCCAGATTAAGACCGAGGCTTTCGCAGAATGACTGTGGGGTGTATGTCTTACCCTCATATGTGAACGACTCTGGACACTTGCCGAGATATGCGTCAAGGATTCCCTGCAGTCCAGCCTTCCACTGGTTGGAAATGGTCTTCGCCTTTGATGTCGCAACGGCATTTACATAAGGCTCCATAACGGTGAACACCTCATTGAAGTTTGCAAGAGAGTCCCCTTGCAGTGTTCCTGGCAGAGGCATTGCGTTTTCGGGGCAGATACCGTATGTCTTCAACACATGAAGTACGTCTTCTGCCGCTCCTCCCTGAGAGAACTGTGCATCGCCATGCATACGCACCTTTATTATGGCACGCTCCATATAGTCCTTGTTTGCGACAAACATCTCGCAGAGGTCGTATGTCTTGCCGCTACTCTTGATTATTTCACTCTCGAAGAAGCTCAGCGTCGAATATGCCCAGCAGGTTCCTGAGCGGTTCTGGTTCTTTACAGGAGAGATTTTAAGTTCCTTGATTGTGGTGAAAACGGGAGAATTCGGGTTTGTCTTCTCGTTCTTGTGCTTTGCAGCCATCGCACCAGCGGATATTGCGGCGCAAAGGGCTAATGTGAACAGTTTTTTCATTTTTGTATGTTTTTATTATTTGTTATTCATTCATGAAGTCCTCAACGTCCTTCGGATGGTAAGGTATTCTGTTTTTGCCGAGGAAGCGGCAGCCGTCTTTCTGTATGAGGATGTCATCCTCTATCCTTATTCCGCCAAAGTCGCGGTATGTCTCCAGCAAGTCATAGTTTATGAAGTCCTCAAACTTTCGCTGCGATTTCCAATCGTCTATGAGTGCCGGTATGAAATACATTCCTGGCTCGTC
>JABUUG010000060.1 GCA_021443285.1 Bacteroidaceae bacterium | reverse complement strand
AACTCCTTTAACTTCCTTAACTCCATTTTTTAGAACGCACCTAAAAAAAAGAAGAAACATAATAGTTATGAGTTTTATCCTATCAGCAGTGATTGTTCTTGGAGGCATAGGTTTGGTGGCTGCGGTCATCCTTTATGTCTGCTCAAAGAAATTCGCTGTTTATGAAGACCCGCGCATAGCGCAGGTGTCTGCGCTGTTGCCCGGAGCAAACTGTGGCGGGTGTGGTTTCCCCGGCTGTTCGGGTATGGCAGACGCACTGGTGAAAGGTGCGGACGCCGGTTCGCTTGAAGGGCTGTTGTGTCCTGTAGGTGGTGCAGAATGTATGGGCAAGGTGGCTGACGTGCTTGGAATGGCTGTCGAAAGCGGCGAGCCCAAGGTTGCTGTTGTCCGCTGTAACGGTAATTGTGAAAACCGCCCGAAGATCGTTTATTACTATGGCCTGCGCACCTGTGCAGCCATGCACACCTGTGGCGCTGGCGAAACCTTCTGCGGTTACGGCTGTCTCGGCTGTGGCGACTGTGTGGAAGCCTGTACCTTTGACGCAATCCACATTGATGAGGAGACAGGTCTGCCAGTGGTGGATGAGGAGAGGTGTGTTGCCTGCGGCGCATGCACCAAAGCCTGTCCACGTCATATCATAGAACTCCGCAACAAAGGTCCGAAGGGTCGCCGCATATATGTAAACTGCGTGAACAAGGACAAGGGCGTGCTGGCAAGAAAAGCCTGTGCTGCCGCATGTATCGGTTGCGGCAAGTGCGCAAAGGCCTGCAAGTTTGAAGCGATTACAGTTGAGGGCAACGTCGCCTACATCGACTTCACAAAATGCAGGCTTTGCAGGAAGTGTGAGGCAGAATGTCCGACGGGAGCCATTAATGCTGTCGGCTTCCCTGCAAAAAGGACTTTGGCGGAGAAGAATGTTCCGGAGGACAATAAAGACAAAGCGTAAGGAGGTTTGAGAGATGAATGTGAATACTTTCAGAATAGGTGGTGTTCATCCTGAAGAGAACAAGATAACCCACGAAAAAGCAACAATAAAGGCAGAGCTTCCGAAGCAGGCTGTCTATCCGCTATCGCAGCACATCGGCGCACCCGCAAAGGCGGTAGTCAAGAAAGGAGACAAGATAAGGGTCGGACAACTCATTGCAGAAGCTGGAGGATTTGTTTCCGCAAACATCCATTCGGGAGTTTCCGGCACTGTCCTTAAGATTGAGGATGTCATCGGCATAGGCGGTTACCGCCAACCTGCCATTATAATTAATGTAGAGGGCGACGAATGGGACGAAGCCATAGACCGCACGGAAAAACTTGAACTGCTGCAAGACCATCCCGAACTGACACCAGAGGAAATAATCGGTAGGATAAAGTCGGCAGGAATAGTCGGTATGGGAGGAGCCTGCTTCCCGACCCATGTGAAGCTGTCCCCTCCCCCGGGAGCAAAAGCCGAGTGTGTGATAATAAACGCAGTGGAATGTGAGCCTTATATAACCTCCGACTACCGTCTGATGATGGAAAAGCCAGATGAGATTATTGAAGGCACGAAGATTCTGATGAAGGCGGCAAAGGTGGAAAAGGCTTATATCGGCATCGAATACAACAAGCCGGCAGCCATAGAACTGCTCGCCCGCAAATGCGAGAACATACAGGAGATAGATGTGGTGCCTCTTGCAAAGAAATATCCCCAAGGTGGTGAGAAACAGCTCATTGACGCCGTCATCCGTCGTCAGGTACCCGCCCCTCCAGCCATTCCGATAAATGTGGGAGCTGTGGTACAGAATGTGGGTACTGCATTCGCTGTATATGAGGCAGTGATGAAAAACAAGCCCCTCTTTGAGCGTTACACTACGGTAACGGGCAAGAAGGTTTCCAATCCCGGCAATTTCCTCGTAAGGATGGGAACCCCCTTCAAGCAGATGATTGACACATGCGGCGGTATGCCTCTGTGTGAGAACAAGGTGCTTGCCGGAGGCCCGATGATGGGCAAGGCAGTAACGACGCTTGATGTGGCAGTCGGGAAAGGCCAGAACGCCATCACAGTGCTGTCCGGGGAGGAAGCAAAACGCAAGGACGTACAGCCCTGCATACGCTGCGCAAAATGCGTGTCCGCGTGTCCGATGGGACTTGAACCATACCTCCTTGCCACAGCGAGCGCAATGAAAATGTATGACAAGTGCGAGGAGGAAGACATCGTCTCCTGCATAGCGTGTGGATCATGCCAGTTCACCTGCCCTTCACACCGCCCTATTCTCGACAATATCCTTCAGGGTAAAGGGGCAGTGATGGGTATAATACGAGCCAGGTCAGCTAAGAAATAAAGAAAATACACTTGAAAAATGAGCAAATTAATAGTTTCACTTTCACCACACGCGCACTCCAACGACTCGGTTGAGAGGAATATGTACGGCGTGGTCATAGCGCTGATGCCGGCACTGTTCGCATCCTTCTACTTCTTTGGAATCGGGTCGCTGGTGGTTTGTGCCACAAGTGTGTCGGCGTGCATTCTTTTTGAATGGGCGATACAGCGACTTATCCTGAAGGTAGAACCCAGCGTGTCTGACGGGTCTGCCATACTCACAGGACTGCTTCTCGGTTTCAATCTGCCCTCCAACCTTCCGATTTGGATAATCATCATCGGCGCACTTGTTGCGATAGGTGTCGGCAAGATGTCGTTTGGAGGTCTTGGCTGCAACCCCTTCAACCCGGCGCTTGTAGGCAGATGCTTCCTGCTGGTCAGCTTCCCTGTCCAGATGACATCATGGCCGGTGCAAGGACAGATGAGCGCATATATTGATGCAGAAACAGGTGCCACACCGCTTTCTATCATAAAGCGCATTGCCAAAGGCGACACATCCGTCAGCATGTCTGACCTTCCGAACTCACTCGACCTATTCATCGGCAATACGAGCAACGGGCTTGGAGCGGGCACCATAGGCGAGGTCTGCGCATTGGCACTGCTTCTCGGACTGGCATTCATGCTGTGGAAGAAGATTATAACATGGCATATCCCCGTGAGCATCATCGCCACTGTCGCTGTGTTCAGCGGACTGCTTTGGCTTGCCGATGACATACACTATGTCAATCCTGTCTATGAACTGCTCACCGGAGGACTGCTTCTCGGTGCAATATTCATGGCGACCGACTACGTTACATCGCCCATGTCGCCCAAAGGTCAGATTATCTACGGCTGTGCAATAGGCGTGCTGACCATTGTCATCCGCAACTGGGGAGCATATCCGGAAGGAATGTCGTTTGCCATTCTTATAATGAATGCTTTTACCCCCATCATAAACACATACGTCAAACCAACCCGCTTCGCTAAAAAATAGACCATGAAATCATCACTTACCAACATGGTAGTCGTGCTTACCGGTGTTTCCGTGATTATGGGAGCAGTGCTGGCAGGGGTGAACCATATCACAACTCCGGCAATAGCCGCCATAAACCAGAAGAACACACAGACGGCAATAGCAAACGTGCTGCCAGGCATAAAGACAGACAAGATAGAAGACAAGGACACCATCATGAACATTGGCGGGAAGGGTTGTTCCTTCGTGCTGCACAAGGCAATATCCGGAAGCCAGTGGGTGGGTACAGCAGTGGAATCCACATCACTCGGATTTGGCGGCGACCTCAAGATAATGGTTGGCTTTGACAAGGAAGGCAACGTGCTCGGATACACCCTTTTAGCCCACAATGAGACACCAGGACTCGGCGCAAAAGCTGACACATGGTTCCAGGAAGGTCAGAAGGGAAACATTATCTCCAAGAATCCGCAGACACCGCTTACGGTGAAGAAAGACGGTGGGGAGATTGACGCCATCACCGCCTCCACCATCACTTCGCGTGCCTTCCTCAACGCAGTAAACAACGCCTATCAGGCTATTGCGGAAAGTCCCACAGATGCCACGACCAGTGCATCATCACATAAATAACTCCCCTTCATTACATTAAGCAACAGAAAAATCAACGCAATGAATCAAATTCTCAACGGCATAATAAAAGAGAATCCAACGTTTGTTCTCTTGCTTGGTATGTGTCCCACGCTCGGCACCACCACCTCAGCCATGAACGGAATGTCCATGGGGCTGGCGACAATGTTTGTACTTATGTGTTCAAACGTCAGCATATCAATGATAAAGAACATCACCCCCCCTATGGTCCGCATTCCAGTCTTCATCGTAGTCATCGCCTCGTTTGTAACCATCCTGCAGATGTGCATAAAGGCGTATATGCCCGACCTCGACAAAAGCCTCGGTCTGTTCATTCCGCTCATCGTAGTGAACTGCATCATACTCGGCAGAGCAGAAGGCTTTGCCTGCAAGAACAATCCTCTGCAGTCGCTCCTTGATGGTATCGGCATCGGACTGGGTTTCACGCTTGCCCTAACACTACTCGGCATTGCCCGCGAGCTACTGGGCTCTGGAACAATTTTCGGCATAACCCTATTGCCGGAACAGTTCAACATGCTAATGTTCGTCATGCCGCCGGGAGCATTCATTACTCTTGGCTATCTCACCGCCCTTATCAACAGGCTGAAATAAAAACTATTAGTTATACGCTATTTATGGAATACATCCTCATATTCATCACCGCCGTTTTTGTGAACAACATCGTGTTGTCGCAATTTCTTGGAATCTGCCCTTTCCTTGGTGTATCGCAGAAAGTCAATACAGCTATCGGAATGAGTGGTGCAGTGGCATTTGTGCTTGTACTCGCCACTCTCGTAACATACTTTGTGCAGTACCAGATTCTTAATCCGCTCGGACTGCAATATCTGCAGACCATCTGCTTTATCCTTGTGATTGCCGCGCTTGTTCAGATGGTGGAGATAATACTCAAGAAGGTTGCTCCCCCACTCTATCAGGCGCTTGGAGTGTTCCTGCCTCTCATCACGACTAACTGTGCCGTGCTTGGCGTGGCAATAGCTGTGATACAGAAGGACTTCACACTCGTTGAGAGCATTGTCTATGCCTTCGCGACTGCCATCGGCTTCGGTGTTGCACTCATCGTCTTTGCAGGACTGCGGGAGCAGCTTGCAATGGTGAACATTCCGAAGGGTATGCGGGGAGTGGCGATAACACTCGTTACGGCAGGACTGCTCAGCCTTGCCTTTATGGGATTCTCTGGTGTTGATGGAGGGCTCAAACTACTCTTTGGGATAGAGTAGCTGTTTAACGAATAGTGAAAAATGTAATCGGCTTTGCCGCTTGCCAGAGCAAGAATAGTGAATAGTTTGCTACCGCAATATTGAACACATACTGTTTCAGCGGATGCAAACTATTCACTATTCACTTTTCGTTATTCACTATATTCTACTGCTTTCTGATAAACTGTTCGAGCTGTTCGGCAGTTAGCCTGAGGTGGAAACTTCCTCCGAGTGCTACAGCGATTCTTCCAGTCTCTTCTGAAACAACGATTGCGAGTGCATCTGTCTCTTGTGCGATTCCCATTGCGGATCGGTGTCTGAGTCCGAGGTCTTTTGGTATGTCATAGCTGTGGCTTACAGGTAGTATGCATCCGGCGGAATGAATACGTCCTTCGGAGATTATCATAGCACCATCGTGCAGTGGTGAGTTCTTGAAGAAGATGTTCTCTATAAGCCGTTGGTTTACTTTTGCATCGATGATGTCTCCGTCGTGTATGAGGTCATCGAGTTTCTGTTCACGTTCTATGACAATAAGCGCGCCGACTTTTGTCCTCGACATATTCATACATGCCATGACGATAGGCATGTAGAGGTCTGTGGCATTTCTTTTTGACTGTGGTACGTCTGGCTGAAAGAGGTGTACGAGCTTCATAACCCTTTTGTTTGACCCGAGTCGGTAGAAAAACTTGCGTATGTCTGCCTGAAAGATTACAACAAGGCAGAAGATTCCGACATTGGTGAGGCTCTTCATTATCGAGCTGAGCATGGGCATGTCGTAAACCTGATTGACCAGGAGCATTATATATATGAATATAAGGACTCCTACAAAGACGTAAACTGAACGAGACCGCTGCAGGAGATGGTAGGCGTAATAGAGTATGCACGCAACAGCGAAGATATCAATTACATTAACAATGGAAAAGTCAAGGAATGAGAACATAGTATTATTTACTATTTTAATAAGTTTCTTTTAGGTGTAGTGAAGGGGAGTTAATGTGGAGTTAGAGTGAAGTTAAAGTGACAAATGACTTCTGCGCAAAAAAGTAATGTCCCTTTAACTCCTCATTAACTTCCCTTTAACTTCCCTTTAACTCCACTTTCTTTTAACAGAAGTAGCTCTTTTGCCTGTTTAACATCGTGAACGCGAAGTATGACTGATGAACACTGTGTTAGGGCAATGGTGTTCAGCACCGTTGTGCCGTTGAGTGAATCTTCGGGCTTTATGTTAAGCAGACGATGTATGAGGCTTTTTCTTGACAGCCCTATGAGTATGGGCAGTTGAAACTCCTGTAGGACACTGAGGTTATGGAGGATATGATAGTTGTCTTGCAGTGTCTTTCCAAATCCGAAACCAGGGTCAATGATTATGTATTTTTGTCCGAAGTCTCTCAGCTTTTGTATTTTTTCTGCAAAGTAGAGCATCATCTCCCGGATAGTGGGTTGCGTTGATGTAAGGACATATGGCAATCCATGAGCGGCTACTGTCCGGAACATATCGGGGTCTTCACCACCAGAAACGTCATTAACCATCATCGGTCCATAGGTCTCTATACACTGCCTTGCGACATTGGCCCGGAAGGTATCGACGGATAAGGGAAAACGGGGCAGCACTTCCTTTACGGCAGCAATGGCAGGAAGGAGTCTTTTCAGTTCCTCATCCTCACTTACAGGGGTGCTTCCGGGTCTTGTGGAGCATGCCCCGATGTCTATTATATCACCTCCTTCGTTTACGATTTCAAGCGCACGCGCCTGTATCTCGCAGGATGTCGTTTTCCTTGACTCGGAGAAGAAAGAGTCGGGAGTGGCATTGAGGATGCCCATAACAGTCCCCTCCTTCAGAGGTAATAGCGGAAAAGAAGGTAAAGGGATATATGGCATAGAAGACATGGGGATGAGGGTTATTCGGTTTTTGTTTCCGGTTTTCCAGTTTTTCGGTTTTTCGGAGATTTCGAGCTATTTCTATTTTCCTTACCATTTCTCTCTTTTCGGGCGTCTTTATCTTTTCCACAAGCTCTGGATTTGGCATTTCTGCCCC
>JABUUG010000005.1 GCA_021443285.1 Bacteroidaceae bacterium | reverse complement strand
GGTAACTGGGGGGAGTGGAGTTAAAGTGACAAATGACTTCTGCACAAAAAAGTAATGTCCCTTTAACTCCTCTTTAACTTCCTTTTAACTCCTCTTTAACTCCACTTCATGATTAATAGATATTACCTATAAAAAAAGCTGGAAGTGTTTGCCATGCTATATGACAGCAACAACCTCCAACTCTTTCATATTCATACATGCAATCTGTGCAGCCAGACTAACAACAAGCCCCTGTGTTCGACGCTACTGCGCCGAAAATATTCACTAATACACAGCTTTTACGATTTTTTCAACACTCGGTGTGGCGTTCATCGTGTAGAAATGCAGGCTTGGCACATTTGCCTTCTTCAGTTCTCGTGCCTGTTGTATGCCCCACTCCACTCCGAGGGCTTTTGCGTCCTCGTCTGTCTTGCATTTCATGTATTCCCTTGCCAAGTCGTCAGGGAAGTCTATGTGGAACGTGTTTGGCAGCAACGACTGCTGGCGTAGGCTTGTTATCGGTTTTATGCCCGGTATGACGGGCACCATGATGCCCTCCGTGCGAAGCCTTGCCACATAGTCGAAATACTTGCTGTTGTCGAAGAACATCTGCGTTACGATATACGATGCGCCGAGTGCTATCTTCTCTTTCAGGTGCTCTATATCTGTATAGAGGTTCATTGCCTCCTCATGCTTCTCCGGATAACCAGCCACACCGAAACTGAACGGCTTGCCGGGGTCAAACTCGCTGTTAAATTCAAGCACCTGCTTGCACAGTTCCGACGCATGGCTGTGTCCGCCTTCCACTGGCTTAAAACTATGCTCGCCCTGTGCCCTGTCGCCACGAAGCAAAAACAAGTCCTTGATGTCAAGATACGACAAGTCTATCAGCTCATTTGCAATCTCAGTCTGCGTAAAACCGCTGCAAATCACGTGAGGGACAGTGCGGACATTGTATTTCGACTTAATGGCAGCCGCTATAGCCACCGTTCCTGGACGTTTTTTCTCGAACACCCTGTGATACACACCATTACCCATATCCTTATATGATACGTTCGTGCGGTGGGTCGTGATGTTAATGTATGCAGGGTTGTAGGGAAGTAGTTTCTCTATAACGCTGAACACCCCCTCTATGCCTTTTCCTCTGATAGGGGGAAGCACCTCGAAGGAGAACGCGGTTTCTTTGCGTTCCGCCAGAAATTCTGCTACACTCATTGTATTATTGTGGAGTTTTCTTTTATTCAACAGGCAATGGGAGCTAAAGGAAAATGTAGCTTATTCCTCTAACTCCCATCGTTATTTCATGGGCTATGCACTCTCTCTCGTATGCAATGCCCTCTTTACTTTTCAGTCTTCGGAGCCTTGCCGATAAGTTCCATGAACTCGTCGAGCTGAGGCGTGATGATAATCTGGGTGCGGCGGTTGCGCTGCTTGCCCACCTCGCTGTCATTATCCGCAATTGGGTTGTACTCGCCACGTCCACCGGCTGTCATACGCTTTGGCGCGATGCCATACTTGTTCTGAAGTTCCTGAACAACGCTCGAAGCGCGCAGAGCAGAGAGGTCCCAGTTGTTGCGGATGTTCGTCTTCGAGATTGGCACATTGTCTGTGTTACCCTCTACGATAACAGAATAGTCCGGGTAGTCCTGAATAATCTTCGCAATCTTGGAGAGAGTCTCCGATGCACGGTCCAGTATCTCGTATGAACCGCTCTTGTATAGCATATTGTCAGCAAGCGAGATATAGACAACGCCCTTGAGCACTTGCACGTCAACCTCCTTCTTCTCCTCGTTTGTGAGGGCTTTTGTCAGGTTGTTTGTCAGCACCATGTTCAGCGAGTCGCTCTTGCTCTTCACTGCCTGCAGATGGCGTATGTACTGGTTCGACTCGTTTATCTGGTCAACCAGCTTGGCAATGTTCACGTTGTTCTGGTTTGTGTTCACAAGGCTGCTCGCAAGCGAAGCCTGAAGACCGCGGTTGTTCTCCTGACAGTCAGAGAGCTGGCTCTGCAGAGAGTTCACCTTAGCCGATGCAGAGGCAAGCTCTTCGCGTATGTTCTGGTAGTCTTTCTGCAACTGCTTGTTCTCCTCCTGACAAGCCAGAAGGTCTTTCTTGCTCGCGCAACTTGTGGTCAAAGTAACTGCTGCAATAGCTGCAATCGTAAGGAACTTAATCGTTTTCATAATCTTTTTCACTTAAGATTTATACTCGTAAGGTTTGATTTTCGACTGCAAAACTAACATTAATATATTATATAGGAAGTAACATTTCACGTTTTTTAATAAATTTGCCCTCAAAATCAGCATTTTTAACTATTTTTTGATGTTTAACCAACTCATGCCAGCCATAAGGCGGCATCTCCAAAGCTCGCTCGAAAGGGTAGTCCACCTGCGCGTCATCCTATTCATAACCGCAGCGCTCATCGCCGTCATAACCCTCGTCGTCTCGCACCTCCTCGTCAAAGACCTTGCCCGCGAAGAGCTGAAGAAAACAGAAATGTGGGCGGAAGCCATGCGGGCACTCAATACAGCCGATGAGAACACAGACATCTCACTTGTTTTCAAGATAATACAGGACAACACCACAATACCCATCATCGTTACCGACGAGAAAGGCACACCCACACAGTGCCGCAACATAAACACAAAAGGGCGCACTTCCGACGACAGCATCAGCATAATAAAGGAAACAGCCAACCAGCTGCACAAAGACGGGAAATACATCCGCATCGACCTCAAGAACGGCTACTACAGCGACGTGTGCTACGACGAGTCCCTCATGCTCAAACGGTTGGAAGCCTACCCATACATCGTCTTCGGGGCAGTGCTCATCTTCCTTTTCGTCTCCCTATTCGCCCTTTACACCTCCCGTAAAGCCCTGCAGAACAAGCTTTGGGTGGGACTGTCCAAGGAAACCGCACACCAGCTCGGCACACCAATATCCTCACTGCTCGGATGGACAGAGATACTCAAAGACAGCTATCCCGACGACGAACTGCTGCCCGAAATGCAGAAGGACGTCGAGCGTCTGCAGCTCATTGCCGAGCGTTTCTCGAAAATAGGTTCATACCCCGAGCCAGTGCCAGAAGACTTGGGCGAGGCTGTTACCCATGTTGCCCAATATATGGACCGACGCACATCAAGCAAAGTGAAGATAAGCTGCCAGCTGCCGCCCTCCCCCCTCCTCGTCCCCATCTCCTCCCAGCTCTTCGAGTGGGTAATAGAAAACCTCTGTAAGAATGCCGTTGATGCCATGGAGGGCAGTGGCGCAATAAATATCCGTGTAATGCAAGAAGGCACAAAGGCAGTCATAGAAGTCAGCGACACCGGCAAGGGCATCAGCCGCAAAGACTTCAAGAAAGTGTTCATGCCGGGCTTCTCCACAAAAAAACGCGGATGGGGGCTCGGCCTCTCCCTCGCCAAGAGGGTCATCGAGGAATATCACAACGGCAGAATATTCGTGAAAGACTCCCAAATCGGTGTCGGCACAACATTCAGGATAGAGCTGCGGTAGCAGACCATTCTTTCAGTCGATTTGCTTTGTGTAATCGTCTTGACGCTTACACTTTTCGTTAGAACATACTTTGTCAACGTGATTTTAGGCAATATCTATTAATTGGAGTGAATGGAAGTCCTCTTGAACAACCGTTAAAAAATGTAAAAGCATTAAGTTTGCAGCATTGAAGACAAATGTGTAGAGGTGGAGACAGGCTCAAGTAACCGTCTTTTGACGCTTGCCAGAGCAAGAATCCACTCACCATAGCATAGAAAGTATGTTGAAAACAGTTCGTATATTTTTGCTCTTGTTCCTGATGGTGTCAAACGCCAACGCGCAGAAACTGGCACTGAAGACCAATGCGCTATACTGGGCAGCCTACGGAACACTGAACATTGCCTTCGAGCACTCCCTCTCCGACAAGTGGACGATGGAATGGGGCGTAGGCTATAATCCATGGACATTTGCCGACAACGCAAAGGTAAAACACATCCTCGTCATGCCAGAAGCACGCTACTGGCTATGCCGACGCTATTCAGGGCACTTTTTCGCCGGCCACATCCTATACTCCCACTACAATGCTGGCGGCATAAAGGTGCCCTTCGGCATTTTCCCGGAGCTCGCCGACTATCGCTTCCAAGGCGACCTCGGTGGAGCAGGCCTGGCATACGGATACAACTGGATGCTCAGCCGCAGGCTGAGTCTTGAGGCGGAAATCGGTCTCGGAGTGATGTTCACGAAATACTCGAAGTATGAGTGCCGCACATGCGGAACGCAAGTCGGAGACGAGAGCAAGGTGTTCTTCACACCGACAAAGCTCGCCGTAAACCTGGTATATTATCTGAAGTAAAGGTAAAGACAGTATAGAATTCAGATCACCCCATCCCACCGATGAAAAGAAAAATCCACATAGCCATCCTCGTTTCCCTGTTCACCGCCGTCTCCGCCTACGGTCAGGAGACAATAGTGTTCGGCGAGAAGGATGTGCAGATAACCCTACCACTGACAGTTTCGCGCAAGGAAGTAAAGGCAAACTATGCCATGCACCTCACACCAGCACTCGTCTCTGGCAGCGACACGCTACGCCTGAAAGAAGTGGTGTTCCGCTCAAAACGAAACAACCTCTACACGCAACGAGGCAGAAAATTCGGAACACTGCCACAGGCCACCACCGACGAACTGCTTGTAAACAACACATTAACATATAACGCGCGCGCGAATCGCGAGGATGCACCATGGCTGTGGAATGGCAACGGCGTGAAGCTGATTGTGGAGAGGAAGCAGGTAGGATGCTGCGACAGCAAGGTCATGGAACCGCAGATGTTGGCGCAGAGCCACTATGAAAAGCCCGCAGTGAAACAAAGCGCGACACCGCCGCCGACACCGCAAATGAGCAAGACACAGATGCTCATGCAGGAGAACCCGCTGATTGTCAGCATAAACGACTACAAGTCATACGACAAGACCGTGCCACTTCGCAAACAGAAGGGTGCGCTCATCGTCTATTTCCCGGTAACGAGCGCAGAGGTGGATGCCAATTTCCGCGACAATGCCGCCACACTGGAAAAGATTGTCAGCATAACAAAACAGATTGTTGACGACCCGCAGTCGGAGGTTAAAGTCATACAGATTGTCGGACTCGCATCGGTTGAGGGCTCTCAACAACGTAATGACTATCTCGCAGGCAGTCGCGCACAGGCACTGAAGAAGGCTGTGCAGGAACGCGTCAGTGTGCCAGACGAGCTCTTCGAGTGCATAAACGGCGGTGAGGCATGGGCAGACCTGCGCGACCAGATAGAGGAGACGCAGTTTGAAGGCCGCGACGAACTGCTTAATATTATCGACAGCGAGAAGAACGCCGACCGCCGCAAGCAGAAGATAAGAACAATGAGAAACGGCGAGACATACAATTACCTCAAACAGAACATATTGGGCGACCAGCGCAATTCGGGCTTCATACGAATATATATAGATGAGAAGAAACAGCAGTAAGCCCCATCAGGAAATGACGAGAAAAACAAAACCAAATATTAACTCTAAACCATTAACTATGAAAAAGTTTAATTACATGTTCGCTGCTGCGGCAATGGGTTTATCCCTCGCAGCATGTTCTTCAGAAGGAGAACTGAATGGCAATGGTAACCAACAGCCGGATGCTCCTGCCGCTGAGTCAGTGAAGACATCGTTCGCAATCAACATCGGCTCCGCTTCACAGGGACAAAGCCGTATGACTGCTGAAATCGTTCAGGAAAACGGAAAGCCATTCCGTGGTATGCAGAACATCGGTGTTGCCACTACCGGTAACCTGCCAGCTGATGCTGCTGCACTTGCAAACTGCCCTGTTACTTCCTGGATTACTCTTGGAGACCTTGCAAAAGATGAAATCAAGACAACTGAAAGCAGCAAGATTTACTCTAACGTGAGTGTGCCGGTAGGAACACAGACATTCTTCTTCTATGGCAAGGCAAAAGTTTCTGCCGATGGTCAGGGCATGAAGAACGGCTGGTCTGCTTTCGGCCCGGTAGTAGAGGTTGGCAGCCCTATCAGCAATTACAGTTTCACAAACGCTACAATCGTAGAAAAGAAAGCTAACGGCTCTATTGGTAGCACCACAGAAGGCGCAGCTATCCTCAAGGCTCTGAACGCTATTCAGAATGTTCTCGGAATGCAAATAAATGAGGCAACGGGAGTGTTGGACCCAAGCTCTGGCAAATACGACAAGCTTGAGGATGATTTCTATTCCGGCAATGCAGGTTCAGCCAAAGCTACAGAGTGGCGTGTGAAGAACCTGGTTGCAACATTGAACACAGATGTTAAATACAAGGATGTTACCGGCGGTCTGAAGGATGCTGTTAATGATTTGTTCAATAGCAACTCTGATGTTAAGGCAGTGTTTGAAGTAGCAGCAAATTTCCCAACCGACTATACCGTTACAATGAAGTCTTCTTTCCTGGACTTCCCTGCAAAGTATGACCTCCCAGATGGAGCGGCATTGCTCAAGACAGTTACCGCAGAAACCGCACACCCCAAAGTATTTGAATGGAGCACAGACGGTAAGATTGGTGGTGTTACCACACAAATGATGAGTGTTCAGAATGTGGTTTACCCTTCAGAGCTCTTCTACTATGCAGCATCGCCTGTCAAGGCTTCTGACTATCAACTCACTACCTCTGCAAACTGGAACAAGACTCCTGCAGACTGGATGACCAATCCTAACACAGAAATTGATGGAACAACAGGTAAGAATTGGGATGCTAAGGTTAATGCAACCACTCACACTGTTGCTATCGAGAACAACATCAACTACGGCGTCGCACAGCTGGTTTCCACCATCAAGTCCGGCGTTGCCACCGAACTCCCGGCAAAGGCTCCGAACTACGCTGACATAAAGATTGCTTTGACAGACGTTTATCTCAGCGGTATCGTTGTAGGCGCACAGCCTCAGAAGGTAGGTTTCAACTTCCTGCCAGCAGTAACAGCCGAGTCAGAGATGGACCGTGCAGTGTATGACAACGGTTTCAAGGGCGACGGCACAACAGCCCTTTCCACAACAGCCTCTGCCAAAAACTACACACTGCTCTTCGACAACTATGTAAACGTGGCTACTCCAACCAACAATGTCAATGTGGCTCTTGAGTTCACATACAATGGCACAGAGCCATTCCGCGCAATGGACGGTATCGTTTACAAGGGCATGAAGTTCTATGTTATCGGTCAGCTCAGCAAAAAATCCACTCAAAGCATTGATTGGACAGCTGCTAACATCAAGGGAAACAACCTTGACACATACTTCCCTGCCAATAAAATTGACCGCGTATTTGTTCAGGACTTTACAACAACCGCAAACTTCACTGTAAACAGCCTCGTTCACTCTTATGTAGGTATTCCAGATATGCGCTCAACTCTCCTTGAGTTCGGCCTCTCTGTTGACCTTACATGGAAGTCAGGCCTCACTTTCGATGTTGTAATCGACTAATCCTCATAACATTTCCGAAGAGGGACTCCCCACTGTGGGAGCCTCCCCTTCGGGAATGGTTTTATAAAGGCAATATCTATCAATTATGAAGTTAAAGGAGATTTTCTTTAACTCCCATTTATAGTACCCACCATCTATGCAGCTGAAAACAGTACAACACACCTCTCGTCTCATATTCAGACTCGCGCAATCGCTATTGTGCGTATTATTTTTGTTGTGTACACTCACCGGCTGCATCAACGAAGACCTCAGCGACTGCGGTATAGACTACAAGATAACCTACGATGTCAGACTGCGCACAAACCTGTCCACAGAGATAGAAACAGAACTGAACCTCAGCGAGATGGCCCCCATCGCATCCTTACTCAAGAGCGAACTGTCAACAGTCTTTACAGATGTGGCAAAAGATGTGGACCTGTCATTCTACACAAACCATCTGCTCACACACCACGAAGAGCATGAGGTGAATGCCAGCTCCACATCCTTTCAAATCTACCTGCCCGTAGACAACTATCAGCATCTGGCATTGGCAAACTGGAAGTCTGCGCCGAAAGTGGCACGCACAGGAGAGTCATCAGACACCAACTACAAGCTGTCTAACGAGATGAACGACACCATCGACTCGCACCCCATAGGCCTGTTCTCCGCACGCTTCCCCATAAGGGTGGAGGACAAGGCACAGAGCTTCCATGTAGTGCTGACGATGATCAACAGCTCGGCGATAGTGGTCATCGACAAGAACGGATGCTACCCCGACGACATTTTCGGCAATGCCAAAGGCTTCTCCACCGGCTTCCATATGAACGACAGCATCTTCCAGTTTGAGAAGACACAGGTAGTAAAAGCAAAACTCATTTCCGCTGACGACAGGTATGTCGGACTATACACCGTAAACTTCCCATCGCGCGACGCCAAGGCTGCCGCAAAAACAACAAGGGCAGACGGCGATGACAGCGGCATATGGCAGTTCAACGTCTATGTGAAGATGAACGGCAAATGGGTAGAAAACAAGCTCGCGATAAAAGACCCCCTGCAAGCAGGAAAAGTAAAGATAATAAAACTCAAGATGCTCAACAATGGCAGCCTCGTATCCGAAACACCACAGGTGGGCGTCAGCGTAACCCTCGACTGGAAGAACGCATCAGAGTATGATGTGGAAATATAATACGGCATCCTCAATGACACACATGCCAACCTACAAGATACTTTTCGCACTGGCGTGCCTCGCCACAGTTCTCTTCAGTTGTTCAAGCTCAGACAATGGGGAGGACAACAACAGTGTGAAACACATCAAGGTGCCGGTGCACATCACCATACCCGTAGAGAACGGGGGCAGCAGGGCAGGACTACCGGGCGACCCTGGCACCCAGCCAGCTGTCAATCTCCCGGAATACGCCTACATCTTCGTCGTTACCTACGCCACAAAGGAGGAAGCACAGGCAGGCACTAAAGGCACCTGTTTCTATAAAGAAATCCATCTCAACAAGACAGAGTGGCAGTATGACTCCTCAAAGAGCGAACCAGATAAAGGCATACACATTTACAAATACAACGGTGGTGCAGATGCGGAACTTCAGGAAGGCGCACAGGTGGGACGTGTTTATGTGGCGCTCGCCAACGCACAGATATTCGCCACACCACCATCATACACCAACGAGAACATAATAAAGAGCCTCACATTCAATATCCCCGACAAGTTCTTCTCCGGCTCGGCAGTGATAGACAAGGCAGGTCTTGACGACTTCATGATGAACCTCTACACCACGCCTTCTGCCGTGAACTATCCCGACGACCTGCCAACACCTTACGAGGAGTTCCGTGGGAAATACTACGGCACAATACTCAACATAAGCTCCACATCACCACGCATCGACATAATCTGCTACCATACAGCCGCAAAACTCGACGTGATGTGGAATGTGAAGGAGGAAGCACAGCCAACGAAGAAGGTCACATCGCTCGCTGCTACAGGCCTCTTCCGCAAGAACTGCTCCCTCTTCGCCCCAACGACAAACACAGACGTGAACACCACTGACACATACACAGAGAACATCGCCACCATCGACAAGGGCAACGAGTGGAACGGCAGATCCTCAATATATGTCATACAACGGCAGGCCACGAACAAATTCAACTTCAATGTGGGAATCAATGGCACATCCGTAACAAAAGACGCCACCGTAACCTACGACACCTCCACGCCCTACACCCCATGGATGCGAGGGTCAATAGTGATAAATTAGAAGTAGGCCCTATTCACTATTCTTGCTCTGGCAAGCGGCAAAGCCGATTACATTCTTCACTATCCACTAAGAAAACTTCTTGATGAAACATCTCTACATAACCTTCCTTTTGCTCTTGTTTTCGTTAGGCATTGTCGCACAGACACAGACAGTGCCCGTGCGCTATGTCCTTACTACGGGTAAGTTCACCAACGACGGACGTTCATGGGCCACGGCGAAGGATAATGTGCAGGATGCCATCAATGACGTGAAGGACTACATGACGCGAAACAACCTCAAGGAAGGGCGCGTATATGTAGGAGCGGGAGTCTATACCCCTACAGAAAGTACGGAGTCAGGCACGGGAGGCGTGCTCACCACCTCTTTCAAGATACCCGAAGGAGTCAGCGTATATGGAGGTTTCGCTCCCAACGGAAAGATTTACCAGCCCACAGGCAGCGCAGCAACAAAGACAACAGGAAAAACCGTTGGCTCACCTCAGGAAAGCCCTGACGACCGACTGATGCGCAACGGACTGACACAGGCGGAAAACGAACAGCTCGGAGGCGACCACCGCACATCATCAGAAAGAGTACGCGCATGGGATTTCGACACACAGAGTCAGACATATCTCTCAGGAAACCACGCAGATAAAGCACAAATCACAGGCTATCTTGATTGGAAAAGCACCAACAAGCAGTATGCCGAAGCTTTCCCAGGAAACTCATATCATGTAGTATGGTTTGGCACAAATGGCGAGATAGCAGACTCCGACCCACTGAAACAGCAGCACTACGCACCACTGAAAGAGCCCGCACTCCTTGACGGATTCGTCATCTCCGGCGGCAGCGCATCGACAAAAGCCATCGACCGACGCTACCACACCTCCTACGGAGGCGGTGTTTATATGGTGAAGGGCGCCGCCGTGCGCAACTGCCGCATCACGGAAAACGCCGCGGCACGCTGCGGCGGTGCAGTTTATCTCGATGGTGGTGGAGAACTGACGAACTGCTATGTCTTTAAGAATCAGGCGAAAGGCATCGGACTGACCGATGGCTACGGCGGTGGAGTTTTCGTGGAGCAGGAAGGCACGGTGCGCAACTGCATGCTCATAGAGAACGCCGCAAGCATCGGCGCAGGCATGATGCTCAACCACGACCGTACACGCTATCCGCAGAGTAACACGGGCGAGGCATATTTCTCCAACGCCTTCGCACCAATCGCCGTAGGATGCGTCATCGTGAACAACACCGCCACCACAGAGGCAGGAGGCATTGCGATGGTGAGCGGCGGCACCGCCAACCACCTCACCGTAGTGCGTAACCACTGCGCAGGCAACTCTGTTACAATCAACAAGCGGCGCTACGGCCGTGCCGGAGGGTTGTATATCGACATCGGCGCAGCTGTCTTCAACAGCGTTGTGTGGGGTAACACCAACAACACAAACAGCAAGACGCAGTATGCCGCATACGCACCCACAACAAGTACGGCAGGCGAAGGCGTGAAGCCATACCTCAACTTCACCGCCGTGGCAAACTACGACCAGACGGAATGGACGGGTACAAGCAAGATAGGCGTTATCGGACTTAACACAGAGAACAACCGCACCGCATCTTCCAACACCGCCAAGGACTACTACCCGGAGTTCGCCAAAGTGTCAGACCTTGTGAATGGCATTGCAGGCATCGACGGAAAAGGATCTGAGTATAACACCGAATATGTGCCCACACAAATATCTGACTTGGTGGGCAAAGGTGTTGCCCTGCGCGATTATATCACGGAGCGGTCCAAAGAGATGATAAACGCCGTCAGCGACTACGACATCTACGGCAACCACCTCGCACCTATCAGCACACTCGGCGCATGTCTCTCAAAGAGCGTTATAGAGCATATAACGCCTGCCGGAGACGTCGCGAACATAGAGAACGACGGTAAGACTGTAAAGACCATTTTCGTTGACCCGAACTTCAAGGCTGGCGCAGACATTGCGGCAGACAACCGTGGCAGCAGCTGGGATAACCCGCTTGTTTATCTCGGCGATGCTCTTCACTATATCGATGACTACCTGAAAGACCATTCCGGCGAAGTCTTCCAGGTTCTTGTAAAGGAGGGCACTCTCTCCGCCGCCAACCGCCAGGCTAACTCCCACCATTCCGAATCAGACCAGCTGCGACTAAGAGACCTCTCGCTGACCGTCAATACAGGTGTGCGCATCTACGGCAGCTTCTATTCCAATCTCACGGGAAAGAACATTAAGGTGTCTTCAAAGTTTGCCCGCTCGCCACTGCTCACCCCCACCTATATCACAGGCGATATCACGGGCTTGGGCTACGACGACAATGTGGCACATGTCGTAACCCTCAACGGCGCAGTGGAGTCTGTCGTTGACGGCTTCAACATACAGGGCGGAAACACCACCGCTGCCCCACAACTGAACCAGCCGTGGAAGCCTAACGATGCCAACGGCGCAGGAATATACATCAGTGGCGGCAATGGCAATAAGGTGCGCAACTGCGTCATTTCCAACTGCACAACCGACAAAGGACAGGGATCAGCCGTCTATGCCAACGGATCCGCAAACCTCACTTTCGAGAATATCATCATCAACAACAATGCCGCCTCCCCCGCCAATTCCACCGACAAGCCTGCGGCAGCAATGCTGACAGGAGGCACTGGCGCCACCTTCAACCACTGCCTCTTCCGTGGCAATGTGGGAGCGCTAACGAGCGATGGAGGCTCTACCGTAACGGTTAAGAACACCGCTTTCCACGCCAATGGCACACAGGCGCTTGACGGAAAGAACATCGAGGGCGGCGAACTTGCCAAGGGAACCATTGCAGACAAACTCCTTGCCGTCCTCGCCACTAACAGCGGCAGCTTCGGCAGCTGTGCCGCCAACCTTATTGACGACGACCTTATCAACCAGGTCAGCATCTCCGGATTCTCTGCAATACTCAGCCACGACCCACAGAGTAACGCCAACTATCTCTATCCCAAGTTTGCCAACCCCACCACCTCCGTCGGAGTGAATCAGGGCGGGCTCGTTACATACTATGGTGGCAATGCCGACTTCACGCCCGACAACATGAACCCGATGGTGAATGCCGCCAACGATGCAGACATCAACTCCCTTTTCGACATCACTACAACTACGCCACGAAGCTATGGCGGCGCGCCAGACATCGGCCCGATAGAAGACACCCACCTGCCCGAAATGGGAACGATTCTATACGTCCAACCATCAGGCAGCGACTCCAGCAACGGTTTGTCATGGGGCAATTCTTTCGCCACCGTAAGCAAAGCACTTACCACCGCAAGCAGTTCCGGGGGAACTGTCAAGGAAATATGGGTGGCAGAGGGAACGTATATTTCAAATCCAACAGGAGATGTTCATTCGCAGAAATATGCCTACCAAATGATTCAAGGCGTAAATGTGTATGGAGGTTTCCCTGCCACAGGAACCCCAGGAATGAATGAGCGTAACCCCAAGACACATGAGACCATACTGAAGGCTGGAGTAACATCACCTGAGCAGATGGCTGCATCAGAGAGCACATCATACGGTCGCGTTTTAGTACAGCCTTCTTCATTCACAACAGAGACCGTTTGGAATGGCTTTACTATCACCTATGGCTACCTGTTGTCATGTTACAGGCAGGATATTGGCGGTAAACTGCAAACATTGAACACAGAAAATGTAGGAACAACAGGAGGGGCAGGTGTATATTTGATGTCAGGAGGAGTTTTAGAGAACTGCCGCATTAAGGACAACTGGGTATTAGTGATTCCTAATAAAACTGGGATGACACAAACTGGAAGCAGTGGTGGAGGATTCCATCAGGCAGGTGCTGGTATATATAATGCAGGTGGTACTATAAGAAATTGTGTTATAGAAGGAAATGTTCTGCAACACAATTTAGTTAAGAGTGGAAGTAATTATGAGTCTGCATGGCTTTACGGTGCAGGACTTTTTCAGGATAAAGGAAATGTCTATAACACCATTATATGCAAGAATGAAGGAAGAGTCAAGGGAACAACAACGAACTTTCATCAAGTAGTTGCTGGAGCAGGCGCGTGTCTCGTTGAAGGTCAGTTCTATAACAATACTATCGCTGGAAACAAGTCCACTGCACAAAATTGTACGAGCAGTGGTAGAACCAAGATATTGGCAAGTGGAGTCTATATCTTCCGAAAACTGGATATGTATAACTGTGTTATTGCCAACAACACAGAAGAAAGTCCAGACTACAGTGGAGAAATTAAGAAGGTTCCTTTGTTGGCAGTAAAAGATGGTACGACTAAAGATGTTGACGCGAGCAAGATTAATGCGCATTTTTGTGATATATATAAACCAGACAATACATACAACATCTATGTTTCATCGAGCTCTTCAAACAATATAACCAGTAACCCAAACCTTGATGCAAGCTACAGACTCCAGAGCGGATCGCCATGTATCAATGCAGGAACGGAGAACATAACCGGCGTAACCATTCCTGAACAAGATGCAGACTATACCGACCGCATAAAGGACTGCCATATAGACATCGGCGCATACGAGTATAATGGTGCATCAGAAATCGCATACAAGGAAGTAACCGAGGACTCAAAGAAGAAGCACGTCTATTTTGTAACGCAGAACGGTAAAGGTTTTGCATCGGCTGCCAATCCGGAGGATGCCGCCTGTGCACAGAAGCTGCAGTTAGTACTCGATGCTGCCGGCCGCCATAAATACGACCTTATGAACGACGGCGACACCTCTAACGACAATATAGAGATTGTGGTGCGTCTCGCCGCTTTCGGCATACGCAACGGTGCTACGGGTTATGCACCCACACACGAGGTGCGCTACGGTGAAAACGGACAGGCTCTGCGCCAGTATGAGAACCCGCTGGCTTATTCACTTGTTGTGCCTCGCGGCGTAGTGCTTGAAGGAGGATGGTGTAATGCAGGTAAGTATGAGGAGCCGACAGTCGTTGTAAACTCTATCCGTCTCAACAAAACCACCCTTGACCTCAGCAAGGGCGGCTCCGAGACACTCGCTGCATCCCTCACGCCAGCAACCGCTTCCGAGACAGAGACTGTAACATGGTCATCATCAAATCCATCAGTGGTTACGGTTGCCGGTGGTAAGGTAACGGCGGTCGGTGCAGGAACTGCCACTGTCAGTGCCACATGCCAAGGCAAGACTGCCACCTGCTATGTAACAGTAAACAGCCATATCACGGGCATCACCCTCAATCCCAGCCCTGCCGCCGTAAAGCCCGGCGGAACTGTTACCATCAAGGCCACCCTTGTCCCGGCAGACCATACAGATGACCCGACCATAACATGGAAGTCTAACAACACTGCCGTTGCCACCGTATCGGCTGACGGCGTGGTAACAGGTATAGCAGAAGGCGAAGCCACCATCATCGCGACCACCAGCAACGGCATCAGTGCCACCTGCGTTGTAAAGGTATCCAACTTCACTATCACCGAGTCGTCTATCGACCTCAGCATAGTGAACAACGTATCGCAAGGCACCCAAACCTTGAAGACCGTTGGAGCATCTGGCACAGTTACATGGAGTTCGGATGCCACAGGCGTTGCAACCGTTAGCAACAGCGGTGTCGTAACACCAGTAGGATTCGGCGTTGCCACTATTACTGCAACTAACAGCGGTCAGACTGCCACCTGTAAGGTGTATGTGTCAGAAACCGTCAATGGCGTGCTGATGTACAACA
>JABUUG010000059.1 GCA_021443285.1 Bacteroidaceae bacterium | reverse complement strand
AATCTAATCAGAAATAAAATTCAATACAAACCATTCTCTAATGAACTATTTGGGTTAAAGCGACGCCGCCTTCACGGGTATTGTAGGCTGATTAATGGGATAAATGGAAGATTTGAAGTTTAAGGAACTGAAACTGCGGGCAGGCTATGAGGGCTTCTTCATGGGGTTGCTTTGGCTGTTGTCCTTCGGTTGTTTTGTCGGACAGTTTGAACGTCCTGTGTTGGGTACAATATCCATGCTTGTGGCTCTGTCATCTGCAGTGGCTGTCGTATTGAGGCTCATAAGATATAGGGACAGGAATCTGTATGACCTGTCTTTTGTGAAGGCTTTCAGCTATTCGCTGTCGGTCTATGTCTATGCCTCGCTGATATTTGCTTTCGGACAGTGGCTCTACTTCCAGTTTCTTGATAACGGCTATATGGCGGCATGCTACATGGAGCATGTCTCTTCGCCGGAGTTCAAGCAGCTTATGTCCTCGATTAAGGGTTTTGACATTAAGGAAATGAAGGATGCGGTAACGATGCTTTCGGAGCTTCGCCCGATAGATATCGCGCTTCAATTTATGGCGGTGAACATTCCGCTGAGCTTTGTGCTTGCGCTGCCTACGGCATTAATCGCGGCAGGAAAGGGGAAGGGATAGGGCTGTGCAATATGCATGCAAAACCTTGCGCTGATGCGCAGGACGCGGTGGCTGAATAACGAAGAGTGAATAGTTTAAGGATTATTTGAATATACTGGCTATGGACATATCGGTTGTAGTACCTTTGTATAATGAAGAGGAGTCGATTGGAGAACTTTTTTCTTGGATATCGCGGGTGATGCAGGAAAACGGCTTTTCTTACGAGGTGATTTTTGTTAATGACGGTTCCACGGACTCCTCGTGGGATGTGATAGAGGGTCTGTCGAAGGAGAACGCTGAGGTTAAGGGCATTAAATTCCGTCGGAACTATGGCAAATCGCCTGCTCTGTACTGTGGTTTTAAGGAGGCTGTGGGTGATGTGGTGATTACAATGGACGCTGACCTTCAGGATTCTCCGGACGAGATACCGGCGTTGTACAGGATGATAAGGGAGGATGGTTATGACCTTGTAAGCGGCTACAAGATGAACAGGAAGGAGGGGGACCCTCTGTCGAAGACTATCCCGACGAAACTGTTCAATGCGACTGTGCGGAGGGTGAGTGGGATTCGGAATCTGCATGACTTCAACTGTGGCCTGAAGGCGTATCGTAAGGATGTGGTGAAGAACATCGAGGTGTATGGTGAGATGCACCGTTTTATTCCGATGCTTGCAAAGCAGTCGGGTTTTGACAAGATCGGAGAGAAGGGTGTGCACCATCAGGCGCGGAAGTTCGGCAAGTCGAAGTTCATGGGATGGAACAGGTTCGTGAACGGTTATCTTGACTTGATGACGCTTTGGTTTTTAGGCACTTTTGGCCGGAAGCCTATGCATGTGTTTGGCTTTATCGGGACGTTGATGTTCATGATAGGGTTTGTTGCGGCGTTCATCCTTGGCGCAGACAAGTTGTATTGTCTGGCAAATGGTATTCCCCAACGCCTTGTTACGAGTTCCCCTTATTTCTACATAGCTCTGACTATGATGATAATCGGCACGCAGTTGTTCCTTGCAGGCTTCCTCGGCGACCTGATAAGCCGTAACTCGCAGGGACGGAATGAGTATCAGATAGAAAAGATGGTGTGATGCAGGCATAACAGGTGTGATTTCGGCACAGTAGTGCCGAACACTTCGTGTTCATTGAACACAAGTGTTCAAACATTAACTGTTTTGGGGCGGACTGTGCATAAAAAGTAAAGAAGGTAAAGAAATTAATGAAGAAGTTTTTTTTGTTGTTAGAGGTTGCTTTGTTGTTGTTTGTGTGGGGCTGTAGTTCTATAGACTGCCCGATAAACAATAAGGTTTATTCCTCATACGCATTTTATATTACGGGGAATGATGATTTGGGGGAAGCCGTGTCATTGAACGGCGAACTGACAGTATCGACGAAGCGATGGAACGGCACTGATACGGTGCTGATAAACCGGCAGAAGGATGCGAGTGTTATCCAGCTGCCATTGAGCTATCTGGCTCTGACGGACACGCTTACATTCGTGTTGGTGCAGGACTCTGTGAGGAGGGTGAGCGATGTGGTTTATGTGGAGAAGACGAACGATATGCACTTTGAGTCTATAGATTGCGGTGCAACGTATTTCCATACACTGAAGAAAATAGGGTCGACACACAACTTCATTGATTCTGTTGTAATTATAAATCCGGGTGTTACGTATGACGTTACAGAAAATGCGCGCATATATGTCAGGAAATAGATTGTTTTATGCGGTGCAGCCGCTCCAAAGGCGTGGGGGACTAACTGGGGTGCTGTTTGACAAGTGTCTTCCGTTTGTGCTGCTTCTTGTCATGTTTGTACTGCTGCCGTCAACTGTCTGTGCGCAGAAGTATGTTCCTACGGAAGAGGCAAAGCAGAAGGCTGCCTTGAAGGCGGCGAGAAGGGGTGAGAAATCATCGGAGAAACTGGTGTATAAGGAACCGAAGAAGAACATTATACAGAAACTGAAGGAGGATTCTGCATCATGGACAAATGCGGTTCAGGTGAATCTGGATTTGGCGGGTCCTATCTCATCTCTTTTTTCCTCAAAGAAGTATTTTGAGGCATCTGCCCGTCTCAGCATGAAGGACAGGATATTCCCGGCTATTGAGGTGGGTTACGGTTTTACGAACTATCATGACGATGTGAAGAATACGAACTACAAGACCGGTGCACTGTATGGCAAGGTCGGTGTGGATTTCAACCTCCTGAAGAACAAGCACGACATATACCAGTTTTTTCTCGGCTTCCGTTTTGCAGGTACATCCTTCAAGTATGACCTCTCTGCTCCTGAGGCTGTTGACCCGGTATGGGGCGGCAATGCGAACTATGCCATCACCGACGCGAAGTGTACGTACTGGTGGGTTGAGTTTCTTGGTGGCGTGGATATACGGGTGACGGGTCCGCTTCATCTTGGATGGACATTCAGATACAAGAAGAAACTTAGTTCGAGCTATGATGGCATTGATAAGGCATGGTATGTTCCGGGCTATGGCACTGATGACGATTCAGGTTTTGGAGCAACATTCAGTGTGGGCATAGAGGTGTTTAACATGAACAACAGGAAGAAACAAGGTAGAGGAAGTAGAGAGGGTACAGAATGATGAGAAGACGACTGATATTGGGTATAAGCGTAGCGTTGTGTGTTATCGCCTATCTCTGTCTGCGGCCGAAGGACAGTGTGCAGACGGAGTACCTTACTGTGTCAGGGGGAGTCTTTGGCACGACATACAAGATAACATTGCAGGCTGACAGCGACTACCATGGCAGCATAATGCGGACTCTGCAGGAGGTGGACAATTCGCTGTCCACCTTTAACAAGACATCCGTTATCACGAAGATTAACAACAACGAGCCTGTAACTCTTGACGAGCATTTCATTAAGGTGTTCAATCTGGCGATGCTGGTGTCGGAGGATACCGACGGTGCTTTTGACATCACCGTAGCACCGCTTGTTAACGCATGGGGTTTCGGCTTTAAGACAAAGCAGATGCCCACAGAAGAGCAGGTGGACAGCCTGAAGCAGTATGTGGGTTACAGGGCTGTCAGTCTGAATGGTTCAAAGGTGAAGAAGCAGAATCCGCACATAATGCTCGACTGCTCTGCCATTGCAAAAGGCTATGGCGTTGATGCTGTGGCAGATATGCTGAAAGCCAAGGGTGTGAAGAACTTCATGGTGGAGATAGGCGGCGAGGTGGTAACACTCGGCGTGAATCCTAAAGGCGACAACTGGAAGATAGGGGTTGTGAAGCCTACCGACGACTCACTTAACATCAACAATGAGGTAATGGAGGTGCTTGAGGTAAATGACAAGGCGATGGCAACGAGCGGCAACTACCGCAGGTTCTACGTCGAGGACGGCAAGAAATACGCGCATACCATAGACCCTGCCAGCGGTTATCCTGTGCAGCACTCCCTGCTCTCCGCCACCGTTTTCGGCCCGACCTGCGCCATAGCTGATGCCTATGCCACATCATTCATGGTGATGGGGCTTGAGAAGGCAAAAGCACTGCTTGATAGACATCCCGAACTGATGGCCTATTTCATATACAGCGATGAGAAAGGCGAAAACCAGGTGTGGAAGTCGAAGGCGTTGAAGGTTAAGGAGTAACCCGCAATAACAAAATGACCAAATAATCCAATCTCCAAATTCCTTCTGATAGTAATTAGTAAATAATAGTAAATAAAACTGTGAATCCATTTTTCAGCAAATTCAACACCATTCACGAGACATATCCCTTCAATGAGATAAAGTTCGAGCATTTTGAGGAGGCTTTTATGGAGGGTATGCGCAGGGAGAAGGAGCGTATAGAGCGTATCGTGAACAATCCGGAGACACCCACCTTCGGCAACACTCTCGTCATTGTAGAGGAAGAAGAAGACGAATACTACGACCTGCTGGACAACGTGGAGACTGTGTTTGGCAACCTTATGAGTTCTGACACCACCGACGAGATGCAGGAACTAGCCGAGAAACTCCAGCCACTACTTACGCAGCACGAGAACGATATAAGCCTTAATCCCAAGCTCTTTGAGCGCGTGAAATATATTTATGAGCATCCCGGCAAACTGACTGACGAGGAGCAACACTTGCTGAAGAACACTTATCAGGGCTTTGTCCGCAGTGGCGCACTTCTCGACGATGAGGGCAAGGACAGGCTGCGGCAGTTGACGGAAGAGGCGGGCATGCTGTCGCTGAAGTTCTCCGAGAATCTGCTTAAAGAGAAAAAGGCGTTCACACTGCATATCACTGATGAGAAAGACCTTGCCGGACTGAAGGAGCATGACCTGGAAATGGCAAGGCAGACTGCGAAGGAAAAGAAGAAGGACGGATGGGTGTTCACGCTTGACGGCCCTTCTTACGGCCCGTTTATGTCGCATGCCGACAACAGGGAACTGCGCCAGAAGATGTATATGGCGTATAACACGCTCTGCATAAAGAACAACAAATACAACAACCTCGACATTTGCAAGAGGCTCGTAAATATCCGTTTGGAACTGGCTAACCTGTTGGGTTACAAGTCGTATGCTGACTATGTGATGGAACACCGCATGGCTGCCACCACCAAGAATGTTAACGGCTTTCTCGACAAACTGCTGAAGGCGTACAAGAAACCTGCGCAGAACGATGTTAGGGAACTGAAGGAATATGCCCGCAAATACCGCAAAGACAGGAAATTCCAGCTTATGCCGTGGGACTTCAGTTATTATACACACAAGTTGCAAATAGAGAAGTACAGCATTGAGTCGGATATGTTCCGCCCGTACTTGCAGTTGGACAATGTCATAAAGGGTGTGTTCCAACTGGCAAACACCCTCTACGGCATATCCTTTGAGGAGAACAAGGATATACAGGTTTACCATCCCGATGTGAAGGCTTATGAGGTAAAGGACAAGGACGGCAGTTTCCTTGCCGTGTTCTACGCCGATTTCTTCCCACGCGAAGGCAAGCAGGGTGGGGCATGGATGACGGAGTTCAACAGCCAATGGATTAGCCATAAGGGGGTTAACCATCGTCCGCATGTCTCTGTTGTCATGAATTTCACCAAGCCCACAGAGGATAAGCCGGCACTGCTGACGCTCGGCGAGGTGGAGACATTCCTTCATGAGTTCGGACATTCGCTACATGGAATATTTGCCAACACCCGCTTCGGTTCTATGTCGGGAACAAGCGTCTATTGGGACTTCGTGGAACTGCCATCGCAGTTTATGGAGAACTACTGCGGTCAGAAGAAATTCCTTGACACATTCGCCTTCCACTACAAGACGGGGAAGAAGATTCCGACAAGCCTGCTGAGACGGTTGAAGAAAGCAAGTCGTTTCCAGACTGCCTACGGTTGTATGCGACAGGTGTCATTCGGACTGCTTGACATGGCATACCACACCATCCGCAAGCCATTTGACAAAGATATAATGGAGTTTGAACGAAAGGCATGGAAGAAGGCTGAACTGATGAAACAACTGCCCGACACCTGCATGACGACACAGTTCTCTCATATTATGGCTGGTGGCTATTCCGCAGGATACTACAGTTACAAGTGGGCGGAAGTGCTTGAGGCAGACGCATTTAGCGTATTCAAGAAGAAAGGCATATTCAATCAGGAGGTGGCACAGTCGTTCCGCGACAACATACTCTCAAAGGGTGGAACCAAAGACCCCATGGAACTGTATGTTGCATTCCGCGGACAGGAACCAACGATAGACGCTTTACTAAAGAGAAATGGAATCAAAACAAGCAAATCTTGATATGCGCTATCTGCGCATGGCGCGTATATGGGCGGAGAACAGCTACTGCAAGCGCAGGCAGGTTGGGGCACTCGTTGTGAAGCATGAGCGTATAATCTCCGACGGCTATAACGGCACACCGAGCGGT
The DNA here is from genome assembly GCA_021443285.1 of Bacteroidaceae bacterium. Taxonomy (GTDB): domain Bacteria; phylum Bacteroidota; class Bacteroidia; order Bacteroidales; family Bacteroidaceae; genus Prevotella. The sequence goes on along the minus strand of JABUUG010000059.1, from coordinate 729 downwards.
TTCGAGAATGTATGTGAGGAAGACGGAGTAACAAAGCCGTATGTGCTGCATGCCGAAGCAAACGCCATAACGAAACTAGCACGAAGCAATAACAACTCTGACGGTGCAACGATATACATCACCGCCTCGCCATGTATAGAATGTGCCAAACTGATTATCCAGTCGGGAATAAAGCGGGTTGTTTATGGAGAGAAATACCGCCTTGACGACGGAATACAACTGCTGAAACGCGCAAACATACAAGTGGAACTTATAGAGATTTAGTCATTTATATATAATGAAGAAAGAATACTATATGCCGATTATCATGGCTATCTGCGTAGTCATTGGTATTTTAGTCGGAACATTTTGTGCAAACCATTTTGCTGGAAACAGGTTACAGATTATCAATACGGGCAGCAGCCGACTCACAAACCTGCTGCATGTCATTGACGACCAGTATGTTGATATGGTTGACATTGACTCGCTCGTTGATAAGGCTATACCACAGATACTCGGAGAACTTGACCCACACTCTGTATATATACCGGCATCAGAGGCTGCAAAGGCGCAGGATGACCTGAAAGGTTCGTTCTCCGGAATCGGCGTTGAGTTCGTAATCCGTGAAGACACCATCCGTATACAGAATGTCATAGCTGGAGGACCATCGGAGCGGGCTGGTCTGCTTGCCGGCGATAAGATTGTTACCGTTGACGGAAAGAAGTTCGTCGGAAAGGATGTTACCGACGA
>JABUUG010000058.1:22154-24377 GCA_021443285.1 Bacteroidaceae bacterium | reverse complement strand
AGACGTGAAGAAGCGTCAGCACGGAAGGCTGCAGAAATCATGTATCTGTCAGCGAATGTGTACATTACACGTCCCATCCATGACATCAGACCGCTCTTTGTATAGCCCTGTGAGCCGGTAGGAACGGCAAGGTTCTGCTCTGCATAACCGATGTTGTAGAACTGGAAGTACTCTGCAGGAATCTTCTGACCGCTGATGTATGTCTGATCCCAGATTGTCTGCTCGGCAGAGAACATTGCAGTAACGTTCAGGTGGTGCTTCTCTGCAAATGTATTGTCGTATGTAAGGATGTTTTCAACAGTCCAGTTTGTTGTCTCGGAGCGGTTGAGAGAAGCGCCGTTCGGGCTATCAACCTGATATGAGTTCACACCTGTACCTGTGAAAGAACCAGCCTTGCGCGAGCGGTAGTTGGCACCGAGGTTGATGCGGTATGAGAGACCTGGCACCCATGGCTGTGTGATTTCAGCGAAGGCGGTGTTGTATGTACCAAGACCGTAGTTCTTGCTGAGCCACGTTTCCTCAACAGCCTCAACAGTCTGGCGTGTCATTGTCCATGACTGGTCAGCAGCTGTCTGGAAGCCGCGCTTGATAGTGCCGTCTGCGTTGTAAGGATTAACGAGTGGAGAAGATGAAAGTACGCCGTAGAGACCTACCTGACCACCGTCGAACTGTGTGTAGTTGGTGTTTGTAGAGATACCGAAGCGTACCCACTCACCAATCTTGGTGTCGAAGTTTGCATTGATGCTGTAGCGCTTGAACTCCTGTGTAGGAACAACACCCTTGTTCTGGTTGAAGCCGAGACCTACATTGTAGCTACCGCCCTTTGTACCACCAGAAACACTAAGGCTGTGGTTGTGCTGGATACCTGTGCGGTAGAACTCCTTCTGCCAGTCGGTGTTTGTGCCGCGAACCTCATCAGGACCGTCCGTGTACTGGCCACGAGCGTCACGCAGAGCCGCGAGCTGATCGCCGGTCATCATAGGATAAGGCACAGCCTTCGAGAATCCGAAGTAGCCGCTGTACTTCAGCTGTGCAGGCTGCTCCATGTGTCCCTTATGTGTGGTAATCATGATGACACCGTTGGCACCACGCGAACCGTAGATAGCTGTAGAAGAAGCGTCCTTGAGGATGTCCATGCTCTTGATAGCAGATGGGTCGATGTCTGAAAGGCTGCCCATGAATGGTATTCCGTCGAGCACGATGAGAGGGTCGTTGCTGGCTGTCAGAGAGCGCTGACCGCGGATACGGATCTGCATTGAAGAACCTGGCTGAGAGTTTGTTGTTGTCAGGTCAACACCTGCGATACGTCCTTGCAGAGACTCCGTGATGTCAGATGCAGGCACCTCGCGGAGGTTCTCACCGTTGATAGAAGCGATGGAACCGGTGAGGTCTGAGCGGCGTGCTGTACCGTAACCGATAACCACCACCTCCTCAAGACCGGTGTCGTCGGAGTCAAGATAAATCGTGAGATTGTTTCCAGACACTGTAACCTTCTTCGAGATGTAGCCGATGTAGGATACAACCAGCGTCTGACCGTCATTTGCTTCAATGGAGAAATTACCGTCGAAGTCTGTAACAGTGGCAGTCTTAGTGCCATCCACCATAACAGTTGCGCCAATGAGAGGGTCCTTGTTCTGGTCAAAAACCTTGCCCACAACTGTCTTTGCGTTAAGACATGCCCAGTTCATGGCGAGAAGCATGAAAATTACCATGCACGACCTGCCAAGAAAAGAGGTCTTAAAATTCAGAGATGATTTTCTCATAAATAATGATTTTTGGTTTATTAATTAAGGTTAATTGTTGAATTCATTCTTATCCAACACGACAAAATGTAGATTGTAGCATTGTTTGTTCAAAATTTCCCGAAAGGGTTACATTCAGCATTGTAGCAGCAGGGGGGATGCCTGCGCAGTATGTTTTTCACGTGTTTTCCAAGTAATGCTCCTCAAAATTCTTAACATCAGCATTACCTGTTTCTCGTTGCAAAGGTATCAGGAAATGAGCGACAAAATGCAAAGAATCGTTAAAATTAATCAAAAAATGTAACATTACAACGATTGCATATACTATTTTTGCCAAAATAGTTCACGGACGAACAGTCCCCAGCATCAGATGAAGAGAAGAAAGGAGAAAGAGGAACGGGAAAAGGTCAAGGCATAAGGAAAAACGAACAGTGAAGCACTGCCGCACAGCTACACATTAATATAATAGTGGAGGCTCTCA